>CAIZOZ010000572.1 GCA_903934745.1 uncultured cyanobacterium | reverse complement strand
AGTGAGACAAGGCTTTCAGCCTAAGCAGCCTGGCGACCCTGTCCCATACAGACGCTGGGCCGCATCGCCGAAACCGGGAAGAACCCGACCGTTCGCGTCCAGCTCCGGATCGATGCAGGCGCAGTAGATCGTCACGTCCTCGAAGCGCTCCCCCACCGCCTTGAGGCCCGGTGCCGCCGCCAGGCTGGTGATCACCCGCAGCCGCCGGCCGTGGATGCCCAGCTGCGCCAGCCGCTCCAACAGGGCCAGCAGGGTGGCACCTCGGGCCAACACCGGCAGGAACACCAACACGCCCACCCGCTCGCCCACCGCTTCCGGCAGATCGTCCAGGTACCAGTGGCTGCTGATCGAGCTCCCTGGTGCCGGCAGGCCACCGATCACCTCCAGACCCACATGGGAGACATGGCAGGCCGGCAGGACGGTCTGGGCGCCCTGCCACAGCCCCAGTCCGCCGCGCAGCACAGGAATCGCCAGCACCGGCACCGAGGTGTCGATCACTCTGCCTTCGCTGGCCGCCAGCGGGGTTTGCAGCGCCACGGGTCGCTCCGGCAACCAATCGCGTAACGCTTCATAGGTGAGCCAGCGACCCAACTCAGCCATGGCCGTGGCGAACAGGGGGGCTGGGGTGTCCCGATCCCGCAGCACCGTGAGCCAGTGGGCAATCAAGGGATGGGGGGGAACCACCACCCGCAGGGACATGCTCATGCCTGCCATAACTTGGCGTTGCAGCGTAACGGTGTGGCCATGGCGACTCAAATCAGCAGCCGTCGAAGCTCGCCCTGGGCTGCCTGGCTGGCTGTGGTCATGCTGTTACTACCTCTCACCCTGGCGGCGCTACCGGCCTGGGCGATCACGGCGCCGGAACTGCGGGCCCAGGGCTCGATGCAGGATCTGCAACAGGACATGCACGGCCGCAATTTGCAGCAGCAGGAATTCCTGAAGGCTGATCTACAGGGTTTCAATTTGTCAGGCGCGGATCTGCGCGGAGCCGTGTTCAACGGCACCGATCTGCGCTCCAGTGATCTCAGCGGTGCCAACTTGGAGGACGTGGTGGCCTTCGCCAGCCGCTTTGACACGGCCGATCTGCGGGATGCGGTGTTCAGTAACGCCATGTTGATGCAGAGCCATTTCCGCGACGCTCGTATTGATGGCGCTGACTTCAGTGACGCGGTGCTGGACCTGAGGGAACAGAAAGCTCTCTGCGCTAGAGCCAGCGGCACCAATAGCCGCACCGGCATCAGCACCCGCGACAGCCTGGCTTGCCGTTGACAGCGGGCTTCCGCCCCACAGCCTCCGAGCGCAAGCTCTGAGCGCAGCTCTGACAGCAGCTCTGAGCCCAGCAATGATGGCGTCGCGCCGTTTCCGCTGTCTAGGGCTCAGGTGCTGGGTACAGGGGAGGCCGCTACCCAGACCGGCAGATTGGCTCTCCAGGGCGTGCGCCGATCCAGGCATGACAGTCCGTCCCTGGCCTGCTGATTTCAGCAGCGTTGTGCTGGTGCATCAGCACAGCGACCGGCTCGGCCCCTGATCCCCATAGAGTTGGCGTCAGTCGGTTCCGTGGGGGAGCAGCCCACGGAGGAAACGGGGAAAGTTCGGTGCGTTTTCCTTCGGGGAAACCAGGCCGGCACTGTCCCGCAGCTGTGAGATCACCCTTGGTGATCGAGTCAGAACGCCCGCCGACCCTTGACCCCTGACAAGCCCGGCGAGGACCGGAATCCCATCATGAAGACATCGACCTACCGCCCCAGGTCTGCGGTGGTGGCCTGGATGGCGCCCCTGCTGGTGATCCCGGCGCTGTTGCTGCTGGTACCCGCCGCCCAGGCCCATCACCTGTTGCATCTGCTGCATCTGCAGCCATCGCCGCTCGGCGGCTTTCTGAGTGGAGTGGCCCATCCGTTGCTCGGGCCCGACCATCTGCTGTTTCTGCTGGCCCTGTCGTTGGTGGGGCTGCGCCATCGCGCCATCTGGATGCTGGGGCTGCTGGCGACGGGACTCTGTGGCAGTGCCCTTGGCCTGCTGCTGCCAGGACTGCCCGGCGCTGAAGCGCTGGTGTCCTTCAGCCTGGTGGTGCTGGCCCTGGTGTTGCTGGGTCGCCTGCCGCTGCTGGCCCTGGTCCCAGCCTTTGCCGTGCATGGCTATGTGCTGAGCGCCTCGGTGCTCGGCTGGACCAGCATGCCGATCACCTTCTATCTGCTCGGCCTGCTGCTCAGCCAGGGGGGCCTGCTGCTGCTTTCGCTCACCGTGTTGCGCAAGCTGGGTGCCCGGCTGACGGCGCCGGTGCAACAGCTGCTGGCGGCGGCCCTGATCGGCTGCGGCGGTGCCTGGACCTGGTCGGCCCTGGTGGGCTGAGATGGCATCCCCAACTGGAGCGCGCCTGCCCGTCACCGTGGTGACGGGCTTTCTCGGTGCTGGCAAGACCACCCTGCTACGTCAGCTGTTGCTGCACAGCGGCCAGCGGCTGGCTGTGCTGGTCAACGAGTTCGGTGAAGTGGGCATTGACGGCGACCTGCTTGCCAGCTGTGGCTTCTGCCCTGAAGAGGAACTGGCCGGCCGGCTGGTGGAACTGGCCAATGGCTGTCTTTGCTGCACGGTGCAGGATGAATTCCTGCCCACGATGACGCGCCTGCTGGAGCAAGCGGATCGGCTGGATGGCATCGTCGTCGAAACCAGCGGCCTGGCCTTGCCTGAGCCGCTGGTGGCCGCCTTCAACTGGCCGGAGATTCGTACCCGAACCCGGGTGAATGCCGTGGTCACGGTGGTGGATGGCGAGGCCCTCGCCGCCGGCCATGTGGTGGGAGATCGGGCCTCGGTGGAGGCCCAGCGCCTGGCCGATCCCAGCCTCGATCATCTGAACGCGATCGAGGAGCTGTTCGAGGATCAGCTGCAGGCCGCGGACCTGGTGTTGATCAGCCGCGCTGATCGGATCAGTGCCGAGGCCCTGGCCAGGGTCAGCGAGGGGTTGAAAAACCGCTTGCGCCAGGGCACAGCCTTGCTGCCGATCGCCCGGGGCCAGATTGATCCGGCCTTGATTCTCGGCACCACGGAGCTCCCTCGCCATTCCCACGGCCATGGTCATCACCAGGAAGGCGGCAACGCCGCAGGCGGCATCGCCGCAGACGGCGTCATGGATCACGAGCCGCCCGCTGAGGCGGACCACGACAACGATCCGGGACACGACCACGACCATGACCAGCACCACCCGCACGACCACACCCACGTGGCGATGGAGTCGATCGTGCATCGCCATCCGGGACCCTGGCAGCGGAGCGATCTGGAACGGCAGATCGGCGCGTTGATCCAGGCTCAGCCGGT
>CAIZOZ010000571.1 GCA_903934745.1 uncultured cyanobacterium | reverse complement strand
CGACGTTGCCGAGCACCATGCTGAGCACCGCCAGCACCGTGAACAGGAACTTCCACTGGGCATCGAAACTCTCGAAGCAACCCACCAGAATCCTCAGTGCCAGGGCGAATCCAGCCGCCTTCGAGCCCACGGAAAGGAAGGCCACCACGGGCGTGGGCGAGCCTTCGTACACATCGGGTGTCCACTGGTGGAAGGGCACGGCGGCGATCTTGAAGGCCACCGTGGCCAGTACAAACACCAGGGCCAGGGCGGTGATCGGTGTATCCGAGCTCCGCAGAGCCACCGAGATCGCATCCAGGCTGGTGGCGCCGCCGCTGAGGCCGTACAGCAGCGAGGCGCCATAAAGAAACACGGCCGCCGCCGCTGATCCCACCAGCAGATACTTGAGCGCGGCCTCGGAACTGCGGGCGTCGCGTTTCATGTAGCCGGCCAGCAGGTAGCTGGACACCGACAGGGTTTCGAGCGAGATGAAAATGCTGATCAGATCGGTGGCGCCGCACAACACCATCCCCCCCAGGGTGGCGGCCAGCAGGATGGCGGCGTATTCCCCCACCGGCGTACCGCTGCGCTCGACGTAGCGCCAGCTCAGCAGCAGGGAGATCAGGGTCGAGGCGGCCACCACCGCCCGCATCGCGATGGCCAGGTTGTCCGCCAGGAAGGCTCCGAGGAAGGAGGGTTCGAGCGGTCCGTTCCACTGCAGGGCCAGCAGCACCAGGGCACTGCCCAGGCCGCCATAACAGATCGGCGGCACCCAGCGGCTGGCGGCCTTTTCGCCGGCCAGATCCACCAGCAGGCAGACCAGCAGCGCGATCAGCACGGCAGCTTCCGGCGCGATCGCCGCCGCATTGAGCTGCAGGTTGAGGCTGCCCGTGCTCAGGCCGGAGCCGATCGCCGCCATGGCATCGGCGGCGGTGGAAGCGACAGGAGTGGCGGCGAAAAACACGTCAGCCACGGCGTTAATAAGGCTTCAGTGCTGGGGACTGTAGCCGTCGTGGCCTGGGGCCGACTGGGGCCTTCGGTGAGCGGCAGCGCACGCAACGGCCAGCGATGCGATAAAGAAGGGAGCGGTTCAGCGCCTTCCCGTGACCCACACCTTGGTCATCGTCGAGAGCCCCACCAAGGCCAAAACCATTCGGGGCTTCCTGCCGAAGGACTTCCGTGTCGAGGCCTCCATGGGCCACGTTCGCGATCTCCCCAACAACGCCAGCGAGATCCCGGCGGCCCACAAGGGCGAGAAATGGGCCAATCTCGGCGTCAACACCGCCAACGACTTCGAGCCCCTCTACGTGGTGCCGAAGGACAAGAAAAAGATTGTCAAGGAGCTCAAGGAGGCCCTCAAGGGCGCCGATCGGCTGCTGCTGGCCACGGACGAAGACCGCGAAGGCGAGAGCATCAGCTGGCATCTGCTGCAGCTGCTGGCCCCCAAGGTGCCGGTCAAGCGGATGGTCTTTCACGAAATCACCAAGGAGGCGATCGGCCGCGCCCTCGATGCCACCCGCGAGCTGGACATGGAGCTGGTCCATGCCCAGGAAACCCGTCGCATCCTCGATCGGCTGGTGGGCTACACGCTCTCGCCCCTGCTCTGGAAAAAGGTGGCCTGGGGCCTGTCGGCCGGCCGGGTGCAGTCGGTGGCGGTGCGGCTGCTGGTGCAGCGGGAACGGGCGCGGCGTGCCTTCCACAGCGGCAGCTACTGGGATCTGAAGGCGAAGCTGGCCCAGCAGGGCGCTGGTTTTGAAGCCAAGCTCACCCACCTCAAGGGTGAGCGCATTGCCGGTGGTTCCGACTTCGACGAGAACACCGGCGGCCTCAAGGCCGGCAGCAAGGTGAAGCTGCTGAGCGAGGTCGAGGCGCGCCAGTTGCAGCAGGCGGTCGAGAGCGGCCCCTGGCGGGTGGCCTCGGTGGAGGAGAAGCCCACGCTGCGCAAGCCCGTGCCGCCCTTCACCACCAGCACCCTGCAGCAGGAGTCCAATCGCAAGCTGCGGCTCTCGGCCCGGGAGACGATGCGCACCGCCCAGGGGCTCTACGAAAAGGGCTTCATCACCTACATGCGCACCGATTCGGTGCATCTCTCCGACCAGGCGATCCAGGCCTCCCGTGCCTGTGTGGCCGAGCGCTACGGCAAGGACTACCTCAGTCCGGCGCCGCGGCAGTTCTCCACCAAGGCCCGCAATGCCCAGGAGGCCCACGAGGCGATCCGTCCCGCCGGTGAGAGCTTCCGTACCCCCAACGAAACCGGCCTTGATGGCCGCGATCTGGCGCTCTATGAGCTGATCTGGAAGCGCACGGTGGCCAGCCAGATGGCCGATGCCCGGCTCACGATGCTGGCCGTCGATCTGGAAGCCGCCGCGGCCTCGGCCAGCGGTCCGGCGATCTTCCGGGCCAGCGGTAAGCGCATCGATTTCGCCGGCTTCTTCCGCGCCTATGTGGAGGGCAGTGATGATCCCGAGGCCGCCCTGGAGGGGCAGGAAGTGCTGCTGCCGGCCCTGGCGGTGGGTGATGCTCCGGCCTGCAAAGCCGTCGAGGCCCTCGGCCACCAGACCCAGCCCCCGGCTCGCTACAGCGAGGCAGCCCTGGTCAAAACCCTGGAGAAGGAGGGCATCGGTCGCCCCTCCACCTACGCCAGCATCATCGGCACGATCATTGATCGCGGTTACGCCACGCTGCAGAGCAATGCCCTGATCCCCAGCTTCACCGCCTTTGCGGTGACGGCCCTGCTGGAGGAGCACTTCCCCGATCTGGTCGACACGAGCTTCACGGCTCGGATGGAGTCCACCCTCGATGAGATCTCCACCGGCAAGGTGTCCTGGCTGCCTTACCTGGAGGGCTTCTACAAGGGTGAGACCGGGCTGGAAACCCAGGTGCAGCAGCGCGAAGGCGACATCGACCCCGGCGCCTCCCGCACCGTGGAGCTGGAGGGTTTGCCCTGTGTGGTGCGGATCGGCCGCTTCGGCGCCTATCTCGAGACCAAGCGGGTTGCGGATGATGGGTCTGAGGAGTTGCTCAAGGCCACCCTGCCGGCGGAGATCACCCCCGGTGATCTGGATGCCGAGAAGGCGGAGCTGATCCTGCGGCAGAAGGCCGAAGGTCCTGAAGCGCTGGGCACTGATCCGGAAACCGGCGACGAGATTTATCTGCTGTTCGGTCAGTACGGGCCCTACCTGCAGCTGGGCCAGGTGAGTGAGGAGAACCCCAAGCCCAAGCGCGCCTCTCTGCCCAAGGGGGTCAAGCCCGAAGAGCTGGGACTGGAGGATGCCCTCGGTCTGCTGCGGTTGCCCCGCCAGCTGGGTGAGCATCCCGAGGGCGGCAAGGTGCAGGCGGGCTTGGGTCGTTTCGGCCCCTATGTGGTGCACGACAAGGGCAAGGCGGAAAAGGATTACCGCTCGCTCAAGGCCGACGACGACGTGCTGCTGATCACTCTGGAACGGGCCATCGAGCTGCTGGCCATGCCCAAGAAGGGCCGTGGCGGCCGCACCGCCCTCAAGGATCTCGGGGTCCCCGCCGGGGGCGAGGAGGCGATCCAGCTGTTCGACGGGCCCTACGGGTTGTATGTGAAGCAGGGCAAGCTCAATGCCTCCCTGCCGGAAGGCACCACCGCCGAAACGATCACCCTGGAACAGGCGGTGGAGTTGCTGGCGGCCAAGGCGTCCACGGGCAAGACCAAGGGCAAAACGGCCGCCAAACCCCGCAGCTCCGCCAAGACCGGTGCCGCCAAGGCCGGTGCGGCCAAAGCTCCAGCAGCACCCAAGCCACCTACCACCACCAAGACCGGCCGCCTGCGCGCCAGTGCCGTGCGGGTGATCAAGCCGGCGGGCAGTTGAAACTCACCGTGCGGTCTGCCGGGCGTGGCTGCCGGCTCGCCGCCGTGCTGCTGCCCCTGGTGCTGGCCGGGTGCAGCGGCACCCGCTTCGGCGAGGCTCTCTCCCGCAGCTTCTCCGGTGCTCCCTCCATCCCGGCTGCTGGTTCGCTCACGTCGGGTGCTGGCGCAGCACCGGCTGGCGGGGGGGCAAGTGGCTCGACGCCGTCTCCCGGCGCCAAAGCGGCACCCACGGGCACGACTGGGGCAAGCGCCCCCGGCACCACCACGGTCAATCCCCCGTCCGCTGGCCAAACGCCGCTGGCTGGCAAGTCCAGTGCCACTGCCACTGCTGGTGCGGCCTCTCCCTCGTCAACCGGTTCAGCCAGGTCCTCGGCCGCGCCTGTGCCGGCTCGACCGGCCCCCTATCGGGTCACGATCCTGTTGCCTCAGGCCGATGCCTCGGCGCCGGCCGAGGTGGTGACCCAGGCCCTGCGGGCGGCGGGGGTGCCGTTCGAGGTGGAAACAATCGAGCGCATCGGCTCTGGAGCCTCCCTTTCCGCCCCGGCGGCGGGCCTGCCCTCCACCCCGTCCGGCCCCACGGTCCGGTCGGCGCCGGCTCCTCGCTGAGATGGAACGCCGTCCCCAGGACCGTCAGCTCAGTGCTCGCCAGGCGCGCCAACTGATGGACACCGCCTATCTGGCCGCCGCTACGGCCCTGCTCTGGCTGGCGCTGTATTACCTGCCGGTGGGCAGCCCCCTGTTCCAGCTGGCCCTGCCCCTGCCGCTGGCCCTGCTGCAGCTCCGCCATGGTTGGCGCTGTGCCCTTGAGGGGGTGGCGGTCACCGCCCTGTTGCTGCTGGCGCTGATGGGTCCGATCCGGGGGCCGCTGGTGCTGTTCCCCTATGGCTTCCTCGCCCTCTGGCTCGGTTGGGGCTGGCGCCGTCGTCTCAGCTGGTGGATCACCCTGCCGGTGGGGGGACTGATCGGTGCCGTCGGTTTCCTGGTGCGGGTGGCGGTGCTGTCGGTGATGGTGGGCGAGAACCTCTGGGTGGTGATCACCTCCGCCGCCGCCGGACTGCTGGAGCGCCTGGCGGGGCTGCTGGCTCTGGGGCCTGGTCTCGATCTGCTGCAGGTGCAGCTGGCCGCCCTGGCGCTGGTGCTGTTCCAGAACCTGCTGATCGTGCTCTGCCACCACGCCGTGGCCTACTGGATCTTCCCGCGCCTGCAGTCGCCGATCAGCGAGCCACCGCCGGCGCTGCGATCGCTGGTGGCGCTCGATCCGCTTTGAGGCCCCTGCGTCAATTCGCTGGTGCCGAGGCCGCAGCCGCGCGTTGGTGCCGCCCCTGGCAGCTCCAGCCTGGTGACAGCGAAATCCTGCTGCTGCTGGCCGCCACCGACACGGCTGCCGTCGAGGGGATCTCCGCCGCCGGTGCCACGCCCGCCTCACGCCTGCAGACGGCGGCCGCCGATGCCGAACTGCTGCTGCAGGGTCCGGCGGGGCAACGGCTTCATCGGCTGCCGCCGCTGCCGGCGGGGGTGTCCCCCGCCCTGATCAGCCAGGTGGTGGTGGCCGAACTGGGGCTGGCGCCTCTGGTGGTGGATCTGGGCTGTGCCGTCGCGCCGGCGGTGCCCCATCTGCGCCTGGCCGGCCAGCAGGGGCCGGCGCGCTGCCTCAGCACCGGGGCCGCGATGGCGGCGGAGCGGGTGGAGGCGCTCGTGCTGCAGGGGCGTCTCTGGGGGGAGCGGCTGGCCCGCTCTGGCCGGCCCCTGCTGATCGCCGAGTGCGTGCCGGGGGGCACCACCTCGGCCCAGGCCCTGCTGACAGGGCTGGGTCTGGAGGTGGCTGGACTGGTGAGCGGCAGCATGCCTGGCTCCGTCCATGGGCTCAAGGCCGAGCTGGTGCGCCGGGGCCTGCGGGCTGCAGCCCTGGACGATCGCCCTGGCCAGACGCCCGATCCGCTGGCCGTGGTGAGGGCGCTGGGGGATCCGATGCAACCGCTGGCGGCGGCCCTGGTGCTGGCGGCCGCCAGCGCCGGGTTGCCGCTGTTGCTGGCTGGAGGCAGTCAGATGGCGGCGGTGCTGGCCCTGGCCCTGGCTCTGGCACCAGCGCAGCGGCGTGCGGCCATCGCCGCCCAGGTGGCGGTTGGCACCACCGCCTGGGTGGCCGATGAAGCGACCAGTGATCTGGCCCAGCTGTTGGCGCGTATCGGCGCCCATTGGGGCGTGGAGCTCCTGGGCTTCGCCGCCGATCTGCACTTCGGCCCGGACTGCCATCCGGCCCTGCGGGATTACGAGCGTGGTTTCGTCAAGGAGGGCGTCGGGGCCGGCGGTCTGGCCCTGCTCTGGCAACTGGCGGGCCGCTCGCCGGCGGCCCTGGAGCTGGCCTGCGACCGGGCCTGCCGCGTTCTGCTGGCTGGCGCCTGAAGTGGGGCGGCCCAAGCTCCAGGCGCAGACCCTGAGCGGCACTCTGTCCCTCCCGATCCCTCGTCCTCTGCCGCCGACGGGGCCGCTCTGGGGCGGCCGGATGCCGCTAGGCGCGGGACGCTATGAGCGCCTACGGTCGCCCGATGGCCGCTCCCGATCGCCTCGCTACCTCCCAGCCGTTTGCGCCCCTGGCCTGGTCGGCGACCACGCCGGGCCGGGGGCTGGGCCGGCGCCAGGTGCTGCGGCTGGGGGCGTTCGGTGGCCTGGCTCTGCTGGCGGGCTGCCGCGGCCAGGGGCCCCAGCTGCTGGCCGCCCGCGGCGATCTGCCCGCGGCCTGGACCTCCCGGCTGCCGCGGCCGTGGCAGCTGGGGCTGCTGGACGATCCGGCTGCCGTGATTGCGGCGCGGGCCAGGGCCTCCCTGCTGCAGCTGGGGGATGGCTGGGCCACCGACCTGCCCCGCTCGGCCTTCGGGCCGATCGGCACCCCGGAGTTGCTGGCCCGACTGGCGCCGGAGGCGGGGCCGGTGAGCCGTCTGTATGCCCCCGAGGGTGGGGCCACCCTGGCCTTCCCCTGGTCGTGCAATCCCTGGGTGCTGCTGCTGCGCGATCGCCCAGATCTGCAGCGGCGTGGCGGTGAGGGCTGGGACCTGCTGCTGGATACCAGCCTCAGGGCAAAGCTGGTGTTGCCCTCCAGTCCCCGGATCGCCATTGCCCTGGTGGATGGCGATCCGGAGCGCTTGCGCCGCTTGCGCCGCAATGTGCTCGCCCAGGACGATCGCCACGGCCTCAGCCTGCTGCTCAGCGGTGCGGCGGAGGCTGTGGTGCTGCCCCGTCAGCGGGTGGTGCCGCTGCTGCGTCGCGATCCCCGGCTGAGCGTGATCCTGCCGGAGCAGGGCGCACCCCTGGGCTGGAGTCTGCTGCTGAGGCCCACCGCCACGGCCACAACCGCCACTTCTGCCACTGTCACTTCTGCAAGTGTCACTGCTACAGCTTCCGCGCTGATCCCGCCGCTGGAGTGGCTGGCGGCGGTGCTGGAGCCTCCGCTGCTGCCTTTGCTGCTGGCCGCGGGCTGGGTGCCGCCCTTGCCGCGCGCTCTGTTGCAACGGGCCGTGGCCCCTTTCCCGGCGGTCGTGGCGAATCTGTTGTTGCCGCCGGCCGCGGTCCTGGCGCGCTGCCGTGAGCTGCCGCCGTTGGCGGCAGCCGAACGGGCGGCGCTTCAGGCCCTCTGGGATGGGGCTGCTCCCGCCACTTGAGAGCCGGTCAGCTCAGCCCCAGAGCCGGCGGCGGGGGGCAGCGCTCAAGCGACGATGGGTGTCGGCCAGTAGCGCGGGAATCGGCAGCTCATGGGGGCAGCGGGGCAGGCAGGCGCCGCAGGCTTGGCAGGCCTCGGCGTTGAGCTCCTCCCACCAGTGGCCGGCGCGGCCGATCAGGTTGTAGCGCTCGCTGGCGAAGGTGGTCATGCCGTGACCCACGGCCAGGTTGCGCAGGCGCAGGAGTGCGGGGATCGGCACACCCTGGGGGCAGGGCAGGCAGGCGCGGCACTGGCCGCAGCGTTCCACCCCAAGGCGCTCGCGGCCGGCCGCCTCCAGGCGCACCAAGGCGGCGCGGTGCTCGCGGTTGAGCCAGCTTTCCCCGGGGCTGGATTGGCCCCATCCTTCCCTGAGCGCCGAGGGCCCGGCAAGGGCGGCGGCCCAGGTCAGATCGCCGGGCTGCTCGGCCCCCAGGCTCAAGGTGGAGATCCCCTGATCAAGCAGGAAGCGATAGGCCAGCTCCAGCGGCGCATAGGGGGCGCAGTCCGCCAGTAGTTCGGCCGGTGGGGCATAGAGCCGCCCCCCCTTGTCGGCCGGCGAGATGGCCATCACGCCAAGTCCGTCGGCCAGGGCAGCCCTGGCCAGCGGGATCCGTTCCTGGTCGAACAGATGCAGGTGCAGGCTGCAGAAGGAGAAGCGACCGGAGGCCAGGGCCTCGGTAATCAGCTCGGTGGAGCCATGGCTGGAGAAGCCCACCTGACCGACCAGGCCTTCACCCAGGGCCCAGGCCAGCAGCTCGCGGCCCGGCCCGTGCAGGGCCCAGTCCAGATGCTCGCTCAGATTGAGACCGTGAACAGCCAGATTGTCCAGCCGTTGGATCCGCAGCCGGCGCAGCAGGCCAGCCAGCTGCTCCTTGCCCTCGGCCAGTGACAGCCCCGGCAGCAGCTTGCTGGTGAGCACCAGCTCGCGGCGCTGCTGGCTGTTCCGTGCTTCCAGCTCCGCGAGCACGATGCCTAGGAACGACTCGGCTGGTCCGTAGGCGGGCGCCGTTTCCAGATGGTTGATGCCGGCTGCGAGGGCGGCGGTCAGCACGGCCCCCATCTGGGCGACGCTCTCCACACTGCGCATCGTGCCGAGGGTGAACAGGGAGACCGGCCGGCCGCTGCCGAAGGGCCGGAGGCCGGCCTCAGTCGTCACGGCTGGGGTCGCTGCCGCCGGGGGAGGGGTTGGGCGGCTCCATGCCCGGGGAGTGGGGTGGTGCCGGCGGAGGCGTTTCGCTGGGCTCGGCTTCGACTTCGGGTTCCTGAAGCTGCTGCCGGTCCTCCGGTCCAGAGCTTGGCTCGGTTTCGCTCGCGGCTTCGGTTTCCTCCTCGGCCTCGGGCTCGCCCACTCCTTCGCGCTCCCCAGCGCCTTTGGCGAGATGGCGGATCAGTTCCGCCGGGCTGGTGCGTTCGAGGAAGCGGCGGAAATCAGCCTTCTCCTCGGCATCGGCGGCCACATCCACGGGGATCGAGGCATCGCCGACCACCTCCTCCAGCATCCAGATGCCGCTATCGCAGCGCAGGGCCAGGGCAATGGCGTCACTGGGTCGGGCATCGAGCTCGAGCGATTCACCGCTGGTCTTCAGCAGTTTCAACACCGCCCGGAAAGTGTTGTCCTCGATCGCATGGATGATCACGCGCTCCAGCCGCAGCTCGCCGGCCTTGAGCAGATCCACCATCAGATCGTGGCTGAGCGGGCGCACCGGACGCCGGCCATCGAGGCCCGCCAGGATGTTCTGCGCCTGGGCCTGGTCGATCCAGATCGGCACCTGGCGACGGCCGGATGGATCGCGCAGCAGCACAATCGGGCTGCGGCTGGCCGCATCCAGGCCGATCCCTGCCACTTGCATTTCAACCATGGTTCGGGTCCGCTCCTGGCTGTCGCCACTCCCCGCTGGTTGATTATGGCCAGAACAACCGCGGCACAGAGATGTTCACCGGACTGGTGCAGGCCATCGGCCGGTTGGAGCGCTGCCCTAACGGGGTTAAGGTGCACTTTGAGCGCTCAGGTTCCCTTGGTGTCATTGCCCTGGGGGACAGCATTGCGGTCGACGGCATCTGCCTGACCGTGGCCGAGTGTCTTGGCGCATCCGGTGCTGCGGCCGGTTTCCGGGCCGATGTCAGTGAGGAGACCCTGCAGCGCAGCCTGCTCGGGGTACGGGCTCAGGCCGGGCTACCGGTCAATCTCGAGCCTGCCCTGCGGCTCTCGGATCGTCTCGGGGGCCATCTGGTCAGTGGTCATGTCGATGGGCTCGGCACGGTGCGGGCGATCCAGAGGCAGCAGGCCTCCTGGCGGCTGGAGCTGGCCTGGAATGATCCGGTCTTTGGCCGCTATGTCTGCGAGAAAGCCTCGGTGGCCGTCGACGGCATCAGCCTCACGGTGGCCGGCTGCTCCAGGGATGGGGCTGGTTTCTGGCTTGCCGTGATCCCCCACACCTGGACCAGCACCACCCTTCAAGATCGACGCCCTGGCGATGGGGTCAATCTTGAGGCGGATCTGCTGGCTAAGTACACCGAGCGCTTGCTGGCGGCAGGACCGCTGCGCGGATCTGGGTCCAGTAACGAGGCGCCGCTGACCTCCGGCTGGCTGGCGGAGCAGGGCTGGCTCAGCTGAGGGCAGTTGAAGGCTGGCGCAAAACGTTTGCTGGCTTCCCGGCCCCGTCAGCTGCTGCCAACGTGGCCTGGCTCAGCTCTGTGCTCAGGCTGGCAGGGTGTGGTCTTCGAGCGGCAGCAGCCAGATGGCCCCGGTTTCCTTGTGGATCTCGATGCGGAACTCCTGCCCGGGTTCGAGCCCCATGCGTCGG
>CAIZOZ010000570.1 GCA_903934745.1 uncultured cyanobacterium | reverse complement strand
GTCTACACCGGCGAAGAGGCCGCCGCCGTGGTGCGCGAGCTGCAACCAAGGCGGGTGATTCCGGTGCAGTACCGCAACGCCGCCCCCTCGGCCAGCTGCGATCTTGGCTCGATCGAGCCCTTCCTGAAGGCGATGGCCCCCGCCAAGGTGGTGCGCAGCGGCAACTCCCTCAGCCTGAGGCCGCCCCTGGGTGAGGCCACCGTGATCGAGGTGCTGCGCTGATCTGATCGGCAGCACCGATTGCCGGAAAGCTGATTGCATCGAAACCGATGGCCGCGAAGCCCCGAGGCCAGCCGCCCCAGCTCAGCAGCCGAAAGCGTGCGGTCCGCTCGGGCTCAGGCGAGCTGCAGGGCCTCGATGGCGGCATAGGCCGCCCAGAACTGCTCCATCTGCTCCCGAAGGCCGAGACTCACCCGCAGGCTGCCATCGACCAGCGGCTTGCCGGCCATCGAGCGCACCAGGATGCCGGCCTGGCGCAGACGCGCCTCCACCACAGCCGCATCGGCCCTGGGCCAGATCAGCAGATAGTTGCCGCCGGCCACGTGATGCCGCACCCCGGCCGCGACCAGCTGCTCCACCAACCAGGCGCGGGCCCGGGACACCTCAGCCACATAGGCGTCCACATAGGCCTGGTCGGCGAGAGCGGCCAGGGCGGCCGTCACCGCCAGGCTGTTGATGTCGTAGGGGCCGGTGACACGGCTGAGGCGATCGACCACCGCCGGGGCGCCGATCGCAAAGCCGATCCGCAAGCCCGCCAGGCCGGCCGTTTTGGCCAAAGAGCGCAACACCAGCAGGTTGGGGCAGGCGGCGAAGGGATCGCCGCCACCCGAACCGGAGGGGGCAGCGGCAGAGGCGCGACCGGCCTCCGAGCCCAGGCTGGAGCCGACTGGCGCCTGAACCGCCACGCCCTGAGCCGCCAGTCCCTTCGCTGCGGGGGCCAGACCAGCAGCCAGCAGGCCGGGCAGCACACTGTCGCCGGTGAAGGCCTCGTAGAGCTCATCCACCACCACCAGGGTCTGGGGCGCCGCCGCCGCCAAGGCCAGGATCCGCTCCGGGGCCAGGCGGGTGCCGGTGGGATTGTTGGGGTTACAGATCAGCAGCAGCTTGGGCGGCGCCACCCCGGGCCGCAGCAGGGCAGCCGTCAGTGCCTGCAGCGGGAAGGCGAAATCGGGCTCCCCGTAGGGGATCGCCTCGATCGCCATGCCCTGCATCTGGGCGCAGGGGCTGTAGTAGCCAAAGGTGGGACTGGTGGTGAGCAGGCGATCGCCCCGGTCGCCATAGGCGTGGAACAGCGCATGAATCGCCGCATCAACCCCGTTGAACAGGCCGATATGGGCCGCAGTGAGCCCGAAACCACCCCCTGGGCCTGCCCCTGCCAGCGCGACGCCTTCACTCGCCGCCACACCATCAGCCGCAGCCGCCGCCAGTGACGCCACCACGGCCTCCCGCAGGCCGTCATATTCGGGATAGATGGCGTAGTGATCGGCCGGCATGGCCCGGATCGCCTCCACCACCTTGGGACTCGGCCCCACCGTGTTCTCGTTGAAATCCAGCCGCAGCAGGCCGCGTCGGCCTTCCAGCGGGGCGCTGTAGGCCTGGAGATGTTCCACCTCGGGCCGGGCCGGCGGCGCCGAGGGCGCCAGCGCCAAGGGCGTCAGCGCCAAGGGCGCCGGACCAGCGGGAGCGACCCCAACACCGGGTGTCAGCGGCACCTCGACGGAGTTGGGCAGCGGTTGGGCCATCGAAGCAACAACGAATCTGTCCGTGCCCCGACGCTAGGAGCCTGCAGCGCCTCGCCAACCAGACGCAGGCGATCACGCTGCTGGAGCGCGAAGCCCTCGAAGGCGATGCCTTTTCCAGCGGGAGCTGTGGGCGGCGTGAGCGGTTGCACGGCCTCCCTCAGCGACCCAAAGCCGAGCGGGTCAAGACAGGCAGGGCATTCTGCGTGGCGGAACTATTATGAGGCGATGATCCGGTCGTTCCGATGCGCCGACACCAAAGCGCTCTCAAGCGGTTGGGCCGTGCCTCGCTTCCAGGCCTTCGAGCGGGTGGCCCGCCGCAAGCTGAGACAACTGGAGATCGCTGGTCGGCTCGACGACCTGCGCATTCCACCGGGCAACCGGCTCGAAGCCTTGCGGGGCGATCGGGCCGGTCAGCACAGCATCCGCATCAACGACCAGTACCGCCTCTGTTTTCTCTGGTCGGACAGTGGCCCGGAAGATGTTGAGATCGTTGACTACCACTGAACCGCTCCCCATGAATCATCTCGCTCCGATCACCCCAGGCGAACTTCTCCTCGAGGAGTTCCTCGAACCTCTGGGCATCAGCCAGTACCGGCTTGCCAAGGCCATCGGGGTGCCTGCTTCCCGCATCTGCGAGATCATTGCGGGCCAGCGGGCGATCACGGCCGACACCGACCTGCGACTATGCCGCGTGCTAGGGCTCAGCCCTGGCTATTGGCTGCGCGCCCAGGCCGCTCACGACACCGAAGTGGCCAGCGCCGAACTGGCTGAGGTGCTCGATGCCATCCAGCCGCTTGTGAACTGCTGATGGCTCCGGCGCGGGGGGGACGGTAGTTCAACGCTGCGCTTGCCAATCACTGGCTATCTGACGCCCCCCTGCCGCCAGCACCCTCACATCCGCTCCAGCGTCGCAATCCCCAGCAAGCCCAGCCCCAGCTTCAGCGTGTCGGCGCTGAGGCGACAGAGGGCGAGGCGGGAGGCGCGGGCGGCCGGCTCAGCCTTGAGCACCGGCACCTGGTCGTAGAAGCGGTTGAACACCTGGCTGAGCTCAAACAGATAGCTGCAGAGCCGGTTGGGCAGCAGCTCCTGCTCCACCTCGGCGATCACCGTATCCAGCTTCAGCAGCTCCCGCACCAGCGCCCACTCCTGCGGTTCGCTGAACAGCAGGGGATCGGGGAAGGCCGCCTGCGGCTCGGCACTGGTGGCTGCGCCATCCCCCAGATCGCCACCCTTGCGGGCGATGCCGGCGATACGCACCACCGCATAGAGCAGATAGGGGGCCGTGTTGCCCTGCAGGGCCAGCATCCGATCAAAGCTGAACTGATAGTTGGTGAGGCGATTGGTGCTGAGATCGGCGTACTTCACCGCCGCCAGCCCCACCGTGGCCGCCACCTGATGCACGAAATTGTCATCTTCCTGGCGGCCTTCCTCCGCCAGGCGCCGGCGCAGATCGGCCTCACAGCGCTCCACCGCCTCATCAAGCAGATCCTTGAGCCGCACCGTGTCACCGGAGCGGGTTTTGAGCTTCTTGCCGTCGTCACCCTGCACCAGCCCGAAGGGCACATGCTCCACCCGGGCGCCTTCAGGGATCCAGCCGGCGCGGCGGGCCACCTGGAACACGCCGGCGAAGTGATGGGCCTGGCCGGCATCGGTCACGTAGATCACCCAGCCGGCGCCATCGCCCGCCGGGGGCGCCGCGAAGCGATAGCGAATCGCCGCCAGATCGGTGGTGGCGTAGTTGAAGCCGCCATCGCTCTTCTGCACGATCACCGGCAAGGGATTGCCATCCTTGCCCTGCATCCCTTCGAGGAAGACACACTTCGCCCCCGCATCCACCACCAGCAGACCAGCGGTCTCCAGATCGGCGACAACAGCGGCGAGGTAGGGGTTGTAGAAGGATTCACCCCGTTCGCTGAGGCGGATGTCGAGGCGCCCGTAGATCTGCTCGAACTCCCGCCGCGACTGATCACAGAGCAGCTGCCAGGCGCGGCGGCTCACCGGATCGCCGCTCTGCAGTTTCACCACCTCCTCGCGAGCCGTGGCCTGGAAGACCTCATCGGCATCGAAGCGCTGCTTGGCCTGGCGGTAAAAGGCCACCAGATCACCCAGATCCACCGCATCGGCCGTGCTGAGCGCCTCAGGAGCCACCTGCTTGAGATGGGTGATCAGCATGCCGAACTGGGTGCCCCAGTCGCCCACATGATTGAGCCGCAGCACCGGATGGCCGCGGAACTCCAGCACCCGCGCCAGGGCGTCGCCGATGATCGTCGAGCGCAGATGCCCCACATGCATCTCCTTGGCGATGTTGGGACTGGAGAAGTCCACAATCACCGGCGGCCTGGCCGCAGCGCTCTGCCCCTCAACCAGCGGCACCCCCAGCCGCGGATCCCCCAGCCGCCGGCGCAGCTCGGCCGCCAGCAGCTCGGGCCGCAGGGTGAGATTGAGGAAGCCGGGCCCGGCGATCTGCGGCGGCAGGCACAGGGCGGCAAAGGCCGGATCAGCCTCCAGCTCGGCCAGCAACGCCGTGGCCACCTGCCGGGGAGCCTGCTGCAGGGATTTGGCCAGGGCCAGGGCGCCATTGGCCTGAAAATCGCCGAATTCGGGCTTGCTCGCCGCCACCAGCTGGGGATCCAGGCGGCGACCGGCGGCGATCGCCGCGGCGGCCGCCGCCGGGAAGGCCCGCTCCAGGGCCGCGCCCAGCTGGCGATCGAGAGTTTGGGCGAAGCGGAGCATGGGCAGCAGAAACAACCGGCGGGGCACCTGCATCGGCCGGCACCGCTCTGATCATCCCCCCTCGCGCCGCCTCCATGCCTCTAGCTACCGATGTGGCTGGGGCTCGATCGCCGCTGCTGGGCTCAGGCCACCAGTCCCAATTGCTGCTCCATGCCGGCCAGCACCACATCCGCCACCAGCTGGATGCGGTAGCGGCAGGCCTGGGTGACGCTGCAATCAAACGTGCCGTGCTCCCAGTACTTGTTGCTGCCGGCGCCACCGCCGCAGAGGCCGAAGTAACCGCAGCTCTGGCGGCAGCGCTCCACCCCGGAGCTGATCTCCGCCAGCACCCGCTGGAACTTGGGCGTGTCCGCCAGCTCGGCCAGGCTGTGCTGCAGCACATTGCCGAAGCTGAAATCGCCGTAAGCCTCGGTCTGCACCGAGAGCAGCTCGGGATCAAAGGTGGAAACCTGGCCGCGGGCATCCACGTTGACGATCGCAAACGGGGCGTTCATGTCGGTGTTCTGCAGGCGCTCATCGCTGCAGGCCAGGCTGGCGATGCCATCGAACTCCCGCAGCCGCATCACACCAGGCCGTTCGCTCATCCGCTGCCAGAGCCGCTCCAGGAAAGCCCGGTAGCGACGCTCGCCATCCGGCCGCTCCAGGGTGGACTGGGCGTTCTCGCCTTCGGTTTCCTCCATGTTGAAGCCGACGTTGTTGATGCCGTGGCCGCTGAAGAAGTCGAACAGGGCGTCGGCCTGATCGAGGGCATCGGCGGTGAGCACGCAGATCACCTGGAAGGGAATGCCACGGCGCTGCAGCCAGCCGATACCGCGCAGCGTGGCCGCATGACTGCCGAGGCCGGTGCGGGTGCGGCGATGGGCGTCGTGCAGGAAGGCGGGGCCATCCATCGACACCCCCACATGGATGCCGTTGCGGATCAAGCAGTCGCACCAGGCCGCATCGATCACGGTGGCGTTGGTCTGCAGCGATTGGACGATGGTCTCGGGGGGCAGTCCGCGGCGCGCCAACACCTGGCGGATGCAGTCGGTGGCGGCGTCGTAAAAGGCCATCGGCACGGTGAGCGGTTCACCGGCATGCCAGAGCAACGTGAAGCCACCCTCGACGTAGGGGCTCTCCAGAACCCGCTCCAGGGCCGCCTCCAGAATCTCCAGGGACAGGCGGCTGCGATCGTCCCGGTTGGGGAGATAGCAGTAATCGCAATCGAGGTTGCAGAAGGGGGTGGGCTGCAGCACCAGCAGCCGCACGGGCCCAAAGGGCGGGGTGGCCACGGCCGTTACCAGGAGTTGCGGAAACCACCGTTGCGGAAGCCGCCGTTGCGGAAACCACCATTGGCGAAACCACCATTGCGGAAGCCGCCGTTGTAGAAGCCGCCGTTCTGGAAGCCGCCGTTATAAAAGCCACCATTGGCAAAGCCACCGTTGCCCCAGCCAATACCGCCAGGGCCAAGAATCACCAGCGACAGTGCATCGCTGCCGATCTTGCCGGTGGCGGGATCCACCTCCTGCTCGCGGACAGCCCGGGCAATCCGGCGCAGCCGGGCTTCGACGCTGCCGGCGGCGGGCTCAGCACTGGGAGCCGCATCGCTGCGGACCATCGCGGTGGCCAGGGCCACGCCGGGATCCATCGGCAGCGAGGCCACGATCAGCAGAATGCCGAACAGGCGGGAACGGGAGAGAAACGCCATCGGAGCAGGGCCGCAAACGGGACGAAGAACGGAAAGGAAGAACGGAAAGAAGGAATCGTGAGGAGATGAACTCTCCCGGGACACTCAGGAGCCCGGACGGCTGCTGCCACTGGAGGTGGTGGCCGGCAGGGGACGGAGGGCCTCCACCCCGAGCAGCACCGTTTCGAAGTAGGTGCGGATGAGATCAGCGGAGAGGTTGACGCTGCTGCCCGGTCCCACCCAGCGATCGATGGCCGCCACCGCCTCCGGCTGGCCATCGAGATAACCCTGCAGCAGGCGAGCGATGGCCAGATTCACCAGGTTGCGGAAGGCGGAGTCGTTCTCCGGCACCAGACAGGCGATCGCGAAACGCTCGTAGGGCTCCTCCGGGGTCAGCGTGAGGCCGGAAACGCCCTGAGTGCGGGCCAGGCCGGCCAGCACCAGGCTGTCGCCGATCACCCCCGCCACCGTGCCGGCCTTGAGGGCGGCCACCGCAGCCCCGAGATTGGCGAAAGGCACAGCGATGGCCGCCGGCTGCATGCCCTGCAGTTCGGTGGCGGCCAGGGAGTTGGCCACCACCCCGATGCGACGGCCGCTCAGTCCGGCCGGAGCGCCATCAAAGCGACCGACCGGAGCCAGCAGGCGCAGCCCCGAGAGGCCGATCGGCAGGGAGTAATCCAAATGGGCATCCCGTTCCCAGGTGAAGGGCACGCCGCAGGCCAGATCTGCCTTACCCGTGGCAATGCGCTGGCCGAGGGCCGCCCCATCCTTGACCGCCTCAAAACGCAGCGTCACCGGACGCCCCACGGCGGTCGACAATTCGGCCTGGATCTGCCGGGCCACCGCCACGCCATAGCCCTGGGGCTCTCCCTTGGCATTGAGGCTGAGCAGCGGCGAGGCTTCAGGGATGCCAACCAGGACGAGCTCGCCGCTGCGAGCCACCCGCTCCACGACGCCTTCGGCTCGGGCCTGGGCCATCGGCGCCAGGGCAGCCAGCAGGCTGAGGGTGGCCGGGAGAAGGCGGGACACGGGGTTTCGCGGCACGGAAAGCAGCTCGCGGCAGAGAAGATCACCCAGCTTGGCGACAACAGCGGCGCCTGTCAGGACTTCGGCGCCAGCCAGGGCGATTGTTCACAGAACACTCAGCAGGCTCTCACTGGCTGCGACGCGCCGTCGCTCAGCTCAGCGGCTCGAAGCGCATGCTGATGTCCAGCCAGGCACTGCGGGTGACCGGGGCACTGGTGGAGATCAGATCGATGCCGCTACTGGCATAGGCCGCCAGTCGACCGGGCTCGACGCCGGAGGCCTCCAGCACGACCGCCGATCCCCGCTGAGCCGCCAGGGCGCGCAGGGCGGGCACGATCGCCCCCAGAGCCGCCGGCTCGAAGCCATCGAGCAGCACCGCATCGGCGCCAGCCGCCACCGCCGCCCGGGCCTCCGCCTCGGTTTCCGCCTCGACGATCAACCGCGCCGGCCAGGGAGCGTTGGCCCGCACCGCCGCCACCGCCGTCGCCACCCCGCCGCCCCAGGCCAGGTGGTTTTCCTTGAGCATGGCCGCGTCATCGAGCCCGAAGCGGTGGTTGAGGCCACCGCCGCAGCGACTGGCGTACTTCTCCAACACCCGCAGGCCCGGTGTGGTCTTGCGGGTGTCGGCCAGGCCGACACCACGGCCCGCCAGCAGCGCCACCAGCTCGGCGGTGGCCGTGGCGATGCCGGAGAGCCGCATGGCCAGATTCAGGGCCGTGCGTTCCACCGCCACCAGGGCCGCCGCCGGCCCTTCCAGTTCCAGCAAGCGCTGACCGGTCCGCACCGGCTCACCGTCCTCCACCAGCAGCGCCACCTGGCAGCGCGCATCCAGCAGCGCCAACAGGGGCTCGAGCAGCACCCCACCGCAGAACACCCCATCGCGGCGGGCGATCCAACCGGCCCGGCCCCAGCAGCCGATCAACGCCGGCGCCGTGAGATCACCGCGGCCCAGATCTTCCTCCAACCAGGCGGCCAACTGGCGGGTGAGGGCAGGGGTGAAGGAGAGCGAGGGCGCCATCGGCTCCGCATCGGTGGCAGGAGGGCCCATCCAACCAGCGGCGGAGCCGGAAGGGCCAGCGGCGGAGCCGGAAGGGCCAGCCCCTCAGCGCCCCCTGGCCCGGAACAGCGCGGCGGCTGTTCCGCTGCTCATTGCCAGGTCACTTGCCAATGCAGAAGCGCGCGAACACCCGATCCAGCACCGCCTCACTCACCTCCTCGCCAGTGATCTCACCCAGCTGACGCACGGCACCACGCAGATCGATCGTCCAGAAATCCCAGGGCAGCTGCTGCTCAGCCGCCGCCAGGCTGGCCGCCAGGGCGGTGGCAGCTCCTGCCGCCAGATCCCGCTGGCGGGCATTGAGCGCCACCTGCAGACCGGTGACATCACCCAGACCACAACGTTGCAGCAGCAGCGCCGCCAGCGGCTCCCGCCCCTCCCCGCGCAGGGCACTGATCACCACATCCGCTGGCTGGGCCTGGCCGGCTGCCGACGGGGCCGGCAGCGCCTCCTCCAGCAGCAGATCCGCCTTGTTACCCACCAGCAGCAGCGGCACGCCGGCGGGTACCAACTGCCGCAGGGCCTCGTCAGCACTGGTCCAGCCGGCCGTCAGATCGAACAGCAGCAGCACCGCATCGGCGGCGGCGAGGGCCCGGTGGCTGCGTTCAATCCCCAGCCGTTCCAGCGGATCTTCGGTGGCGCGGATGCCGGCGGTGTCCACCAAGGTGAGCGGCACCCCCTCAAGCACCAGCTCGCTCTCGAGCAGATCGCGGGTGGTGCCAGGCCAATCGGTCACGATCGCCCGATCACGGCGGCTCAGCAGGTTGAGCAGGCTGCTCTTGCCCACATTGGGCCGACCGACGATCGCCACCCGCAAGCCCTGGCTGAGCCGTTCGCCCTGCTGGCCCTCGGCCACCAGGGCCTCCAGCTCGGCGCGCACCGCCACCAGCTCGGCCACCACCGCCACGCCATCGAGCGGTGGCAGATCTTCCTCGAAATCCACCCGCGCCTCCAGTTCGGCCAGTTGATCCAGCAGGCGCTCCCGCAGGGCGGAGATCCGGCGCTGCACGCCGCCATCCAGGCCCGCCATCGCCAGCTGGGCCGCCCGGCGGCTGCGGGCCGTGATCAGCGCCACCATCGCCTCGGCCCGGGTGAGATCAAGGCGCCCATTCAGAAAAGCCCGCTGGCTGAACTCACCGGCAGCGGCCCGCCGCGCCCCGGCGGCCAGCACCAGCTCCAGCACCCGCCGCACCGTCTCCAGGCCGCCATGGCAATGCAGCTCCACCACGTCTTCACGGGTGAAACTGCGGGGCGCCCGCATCAGCAGCAGCAGCGCCTCATCCACCCGCTCACCGCTGGCCGGATCGAGCACATGGCCGTAGAGCACCCGGTGGCTGGCCCATTCCTGCCGACCCGCGGCCAGGAACAGGCGACGACCGATCGCCTCGGCCTGGGGGCCCGAGAGCCGCACGATCGCCACACTGCCCTCGCCGGCGGCCACTGCCGTGGCAATGGCGGCGATCGTGTTGCCACCAGGCGGCAGGGCCTCACTAAACCCTGATGGAGGCGCCGACTCCTGCGCCTGTGGCTCCACTGGCAACCCCTCGGGTGACACTGACGTGCTCGCATCCGGTCAGGAGCCAGTCTCCGCCCCCACCGACCGATGCAGGTTGGAGGCGCAGCGCCGTGAGCGGCGCCGGCAGCCAGCGGCCAGAGGCCAGCGGCCAGGGCGAGGGGCCAGAGAACCTGCCTCAGGTGTTGGTCAACCCCGGAAACACCATCAGATCGATATGGCCACCGGAGGGATGGCGCCATTCCCGGAATTCGGCCGCCAAGGCACGGTGCTCCTGGCTCAGAGCCTGGGCTTCCAGATCCTGCAGGCGCTGGTGCACCAGATCGAGCGTGTTATCGATCAGCTGGGCAGCCTGTTCGGAGGTCATGGCAGCAGGAGCAGTTGGGAGGGTTGTAGGGGCAGCAGGCCCCAGAGGCTGTAGCGACGGG
>CAIZOZ010000569.1 GCA_903934745.1 uncultured cyanobacterium | reverse complement strand
TGCAGAGCCGAGGGTTTCGGGGAGCCTGGCCGTGACTTGGATCAGGGGGACGTCCGTCGGATGCGCTCAACGAAGCAGACGCACCGGCTCTCCGGCTGCAGCCAGAAGCCGCGCTGCCTCCTGGTCAAAAGTCGCCAGTTGGTTGCCACCAAGCTGGCGGCCGCCATAGGCGATGACGCCATCAGCGAAATCGCCGCCAGCCGCCAAGAGCTGCAGGCCGGCGCGTTCAGCCGGGCGATCCACCTTCACGCTGGCGCTGGCCAGCAGCGCTTCGATGGCGCCGATGCAGTCGCTGGAGCTGAAGCGATACACCCGCCGCAGCACCCACACCAGTTCGCACAGCACCGGCCTGATCTGGTTCGTCCTGTACCAGCGCCCGCACCAGCACGTTGGTGTCGGCCGTGATCTTCACGGATTTGCGCTTCCTGATTGCCGCTCGCCGCAGGGCAATCCGGCCCACCCAGTCTCGATGGCCTCCTGCAGCTCCTGCAAGCTGGCCCGATGGCGGCTGCGCCCTGCCAGCATTCCGATGAAGACGCCGATCGCGCCGGTGGCCTGTTCGGCATGGAGCTCCAAGCGCCCATCGGGCAGCACCTCCACATCAAGCCGTTGGCCGGGCTCCACACCGAGATGGGCCAGGAGCTCCTTGCGCAAGGTCCCCTAGCCCTTGCTGGTCACAGTTAGGGATGCACCGCGTGATGAAGCTGGTTGCGTCGGCATGGCCTAAAAACAGCCTGTGCCAAGCGTAAGAAGGCGAGTGCGGAAGCGCCGCAACCGGTGCGGGTCCGGTGGTAGTTAGGGCCACCTTGGCTGCAAAGGGCTGAACAGCTCGTTCGGGCTGGGTCTCTTGGTGGCTAAGGGGGAAGTTCCTCCGAAGCGCTTAGGAATTTCGGGGTTGGTACACCAGTGTGATGTGGGCAGGCTCAAGCGAGGGGGCTGCAGCGGCTGCTGGATCGCCGTTCAATTGGCGCTGGCTGGTGGCGAGGTTTGTAGCCGTCCCTGCGCCTCAAGATGCTCAAAGTCTGCACGTTTAAGGATGGGCGCTTCAGCGCTATAGCCACGCGTTTCGAGTGCATCCTTCAGGCCGCCGATGGCGGCAGCGGTGAACACGTTGGCATCGCTCACGCACGACACCAGTTGATCAAGATCATGGTGATCGCGATAACCCGAGGGGTCATCGGCGCTGGCCAGAAGGCCCAGCTCTTCACAGAGATCCAACAACGCCAGCACCTGCTGATGGCAGCGAATAAAATGAGCCAGGCCACCATTTTCCGGACTGCTGGCGTACTGGGTTTTGCAGAAGTCATGCCACTGCCACTGTTGCGACCCCTCGGCATGGATGGCTAGCCCGAAAGAGCAGTGATGGCACCCTTCACCCGGGAAGACGGTAAAAGCCACCAACTGCCGGCAATTGGGGATCGCCTTGCGGTTTCTGAAAAAGGCGTCGTAGTCCTCAACTGACATGGCGCCCTGTTTGACGCAGAACAGAGGATCATCAGCATCCGTGCGGCAGATACCTTCACCTTGCAATTCGATCAAAGGACCCAGCTCCGGCAGGTTTAGCCGCGTTGCACCCTGATGCAGGGCCACGATCCTGCGGCGCGCCTCTTCTGGCGAGGCATCCGCAAGCGCAAGTGTATAGCTGATGGCTAAACCCATCGCGGTGAAGTGGCGGCAGTGTGGACTGGATTGACTGGGCGTTACCCCTCCCAGATTTCGGCCAGTTGGAGTGATAGCTCTGGGAATTCCGGCGTGGCCTCCAGCACCTGGAGCCGCTCCAGCCGCCGAGGCGGGGCACTGGCCGGCCAGGCCTCCACGACTCGTTCGTGGGGCAGCAACAGCCAGCCCAGTCGGGCGCCATTGGCCTGATAGGCCGCCATTTTGGCTTGCAACGCACTCACTCCCCGTGGCCCTTCATCGCTGGGGCTGGCCAACTCCACCACCAGGTCGGGGCAGAGCGGTGCGAAGCCGCGGCGCTCATCCGCACTGAGAGCCTGCCAACGATCCAGGCGAATCAAGGATGCATCAGGGCTGACGACCGAGCCATCGGGCAGGCGAAATCCAGTGGAGCTGTCAAAAGCCTTCCACCCCCCCGAACGATTGGCATAAAGCTTGAGCTGGAAGAACAGCTCACCACTGCGCGAGCCTGTTTCGCTGCCCGTGGGCGTCTTCGCGATGACACGGCCATCCGCGGCCAACTCAAGCACCGCGTCGCGGTTTTCGGCGCACACCAACGCAAACTGCTCCGGCGTGAGGCGCAGATTCGGCGGCAGGCGCAGGAGCGCTGGGGCATCCAGGCCCGGTGGAAGGGTGCCAGTTGGTGTGGTGGCAGCTGGGCTGGTGGTGAGAGTCATCTCGCCAGGCCGGCGGTAATTTCAGCGTAGCGGGGGTGTGCCCATCGGCGCTGTGCTGTGATGCCCAATCCAGCTATGGGTTGGCGGCCGATGCGCACCACCAGGATCACCAGT
>CAIZOZ010000568.1 GCA_903934745.1 uncultured cyanobacterium | reverse complement strand
GCCTGCGAGCGGCGCCTCTGGGGCGGCATGCGCGAACCGGCCGTGCCGTCGGTGTTTCTCTCCGAGCTGCCCAGCGAGCTGCTTCAGGGCGACATCCCCCACAGCGGCGGTGCCGCCATCCGCCGCGAACAGCGCCTTGATCGCCTCACCCGCGTCGATCGCCCCGAGAGCCGGCGGGTGGAAAGCGGTGGCGAGGCCGGAGCTGCCAGCAACGCCGTACGCCGCCGCAGCGGTGCCGTCAACTGGGCGGTGGGGGATCGGCTGCGTCACGCCAGCTTCGGCGAGGGTGAGATCACCCACCTGTTCGGCAGCGGCGAGAAGATCTCGATTGCGGTGAAGTTCGAAGGCATGGGGCCCAAGATCCTCGATCCGCGGCTGGCACCGATCGAACCGCTGCAGCGATGACCATCGCGTCGGCCCCCTCGCCAGCGAGCGGGCAAGCCCCAGGGGCAGGGCGGATTCTGGTGGCTACCGGTGGCCTGATCCACCTGGTGCACCAACTGGCTGTGGTGGCAGCCTTGCCTGAACTGCTCCATCGCCGCCAGGCCCCTGGGCCGCCACCCAGCATCGGCGTCTGGCTCACCGGTGTGATCCGCAACGATCCCAGCGCCCTGGCGGCCCTGGAAGCGGCGATTGAGCGCTGGCTGCTGCTGCTGCGCCGCCAGCTGCCCGAACACTTCGGTGCCATCCGCCTGCTGCCCGAGGGGCCCGAGGGTGCAGCGGAGCCCTGGGATCTGCTGTGCCTCAACAACCAGTGGCAGCAGCTGCAGCGCCAGCCCCTGCAGCTGCCATCAATCCGGCAGCTGGTGGTGTGTGGCGATGGCCTGGGCCTTTATTACCGCTGCGCCCGCGAATTGCGGGCGCTCCTGCCCAGCCTGCTGAACCGGCCGATTCCCGAACCCGGACGCCAGGTGCACTACGTGCTCAGCGGTCGACAGCCCGTCTGGCACCGCCCGCCCCAGCCGGTGATCCAACCCCCCCTGGAGGGCCGCGCCCAGCTGTTTGATCTGCTGGTGCAGAGCCAGCGCGCAGCGGCGCAGCAGGCCCTGGAGTTCTGCCTGACCGCCACCGATGCCCAGCGTCCCCTGTGGATCTGCTCCGTCCCCAACCTGGCCCACCAGTTCAGCGATCGCCGCATCCCGTTCTCGGTGCTGGTGAGCTGGCAGCGCCAACTGCAACGCCAGCACGGCTTCGATCCCACCCGGGACCGGCTGCTGCTGATCGACCATCCCAAGGCGCCGGTGGACGGCAGCTTCGGCCGCATCGAGCTCCCCTGGCTGGCCGGTCCGGTGCGCTCCGCCGTGAGCCTGGAGGTGATGGTGCGGCTGTTGAAGGAGCGGCGACCGGGGGCAGCGATCGTCGTGGCGGGGCTCACCTCAGCTCTGTATGGGGTGCGCCAGCTCACCACCGCCGAGGTGAGCTGGCTGAGCCTGGCCCCGCTCTGGCGCCACAACCGGCTCTACCGCCGTCAACCGCTGGAGTTTGTGCATCGCAGCCTGCGGGTGGCCCGGATGGCCCTGCTCACCGGCTCCGACGAGCCCAGCCGGCGAGGGCGGCTGGGCGCTCAGTAACGAACTTGCCAGGGCCAACGATCCGGCAGACAGAGAAAGTTGTCATCGAGGCCACATTCCAGAGCGCCTGAAACCAACAACCGGCCCTCCAGCCAATACTGGAAAGTCATATACATGACAGGCAGCAGGCACCAGTGAGCCCGATAACGATCAAGCCAGGCAAAGTAGAAAATCAACAGAAATAAAGCCACGCCATCAGCCACTCGACAGGTGACCTGGGGCAGCCAGAGATAGATGATTGACTGCTGAATGCCGATATAGAGCAGACCAAACACCGCCAGCATCTGAGTGAGCGGACAGGCCAGCAGTTGCCGGGGATCCAGCCGGCGCTGCAGGCAGGCCAGCAGCAGGCCAAAAGCCAGGGCCCACTGCAAGCGACCGACACGACGGGTGAGTGGGTATTGGTTGAAGTACTCATCCTGGGAGTAATCCTGCAGCCGGCCCCAGGCAATTGGCGCCACGATCATGAATAAAGCCAGCAGCACCAGCAAGGCGAGCACCACGGGCCAGCGGCGACGCAGATCGGGCCAGCGGTGACGCAGATCATGCCAGCGAAGCCTGGCAAACCGGTCGCGCATGGCAGTGCTCAGCTCGGGTAGCCGCTGCAGCCAGGGCAACAGGCTGATCGGCAGATTGAGCACGAACGTGTTGTGGCTGAGGGCCGAGAGCAGCGTTCCCAGCACGAGCCAGCGCCGATCAAGCCGCACCAGCCTGGCTCCATGCAGCAGCAGCGGCAGCAGCAGCAGCAGCGCCAGGGCCTGTCGGGAATGGGCGTTCTGCATGAAGCCCCGCAGCATCGGACTGCAGGTCAGCACCAGGGCCCACCAGCCGGCCCAGGGCCGGGCTCGCCAGAGGGAGGACAACAGGATGGCCGCAGCGGCGTAGCCGCTCACCTCCAGGCCGTGCACCATCGCCATGCGATAGGGCAGCCATAACAGCAGCGGCCGCAGCAGGCGCCAGAGCAGCTCCGGCGGTGCCCGATCGGGATCCCACTCCAGGTAGTGGGAGAAGCGGGTGGTGTCGCTGGTGCCCCAGCTACCCAGGGTGAAGAACACCAGAATCAACAGCAGCAGCAGCGCCACAGCCGCACGCCACAGTTTCGTGCGCCCCTGCACCCCCGCCCAGTGAATGGCGATCGCCAGCCCCCCCTGGACGAAGAACAACGCCGTCATCGCCTGGGGAGCCACCATGAACTGGTCGATCCGGAAGGGGGCGGTGAGTGGGAATGCCGGAGTGATCATCCAGGGTCAACAGCTAGGCAAAGCATGCAGAGCCAGGATCGCAAAGGCTGGCCAATGGCTCGCCAAGATCATGGCCCTGATCCATAGCGCACCTGCCAGGGCCAGCGGTCCGGGATGCACAGGAACTCATCATTAAGGCCGCAGTTCAGGACCAGCGAGCCCAGCAAGCTGCTCAGCAACCAGGCATCCAGCGTGACGACCAGAGCTGGCATCCCAGCCCAGCAGCAACGCTGCCACTGCAGCCAGCCCAGCCAGAGGATCAACAGATAAAAACCCACGGCATCCACCAGGCGGCTGGTGATCGGTGCCATCAGCTCCCAGTGCAGAGATTGCTGCAGCAACCAGAAGAGCAGGGCAAAGATCGCCAGGGAGCGACTGCGGTCGCAGGCCAGCAACTGCCCCCAACTCAGGCGACGCTGCCAGCAAACCAGCACCACTCCCAGCGCCATCGCCAGCTGCAGACGGATCACCTCCGGCCGCAGGGCATAGGTGGGGAAATAACTTTCCAAGGAGCTGTAGACCCGCAACTTCTCCAGGGCCTGGGGGGCTGCCAGGGCCACCAGCAGCGCCAGGCCGGCCACCACCGGCAGCAGCAACTGCCAGCGCAGACGCAGCAAAGAGCGGGCCGTCACCAATCGGGGTGCCAGGGTCAGGGCCAGGGTGAGCGGAAAGCTGGTGTGCACCGTGGCCGCCAGGCCGGTGGCCAGGCCCAGGGACCAGCGGCCGAGGCGGGCGAGGCGGGCGGCCCAGAGCAGCAGGGGCAGCAGTAACAGGGTCAACAGCGCCTGACGGCTGACCCCGTTCTGCAGAAAGTTGCGCAACAGCGGGCTGCAGACGACCAACAGGCTCCACCAGCCGCCCCAGGCCCTCACGCGCCAGTGACGGGCCAGCAGCAAAGGAGCGGCGGCATAGCCGGCCACCACCAGCCCATGCACCAGGGCCATGCGGTAGGGCAGACGCACCAGCAGCGGCGCCAGCAGCTCCCAGAAGGGCTCACCCCGCACGCGCGAGAGATCAAAGGCCAGGTAATAAGAAAGCTTGGTGGTATCGCTGTTGCCCCAGCTGGCCAGGGTGAAGAACAGGGCCACCAGGGCCAGCAGCAGCAGGGCCAGGCCATTCCAAAGCCTGAGGCGCTCACCCCGGGCGGCCCAGCTCATCAGGGCCGCGAGCAGCACCTGGGCGAGGAACAGCATCGCCATCCCCAGGGGAGCTGCGGTGACCTGATCGATCCGGAAGGGAGCAACGGTCGGGAAAGGCGCGATCGACGCGATCGGCGCCAGGACGTCGAACGGCGGCATCAGACGCGCCAGCTCTGCCGAGGTCCGGGCCTCTGGCCTGTCAACAACCCCCTCAGCTCACCAGGCGAGCGCAGGCAGTCGAAGCCCCAATAGGGATCGAGCAGGTCCCGCACCGCAGAACCCGGATCGGGCAACGCCAGCCGGGCCGAGAGTTCGGCGCTGAGCCGCTGGCGCTCACTCCATTCAGCGGCCTCCTCCTCGGCCTTGGCGCCGCTGAGGCCGGAGAGATCCTGCTCAGCTGCCACCGGCAGCCAGTGCAGGCGCTTGCCCAGGGCCACGCCATAGCCCAGATGGGTACCAAAGGCATTGCTCACCAGCCCATCACTGAGCTCCAGCAGGGTGCGCAGCGCATCGAGAAACCAGGGATTGGAGCGATGGCCGTTGCAGGCCACGATCCACTGGGATGGCAGATCAAGCAGCTCGGGATCCTGCCAGTGCCGCAGCCAGATCACCGAGCGATAGCCGCCACTGGCGGCCTGCTGGGCCACGGCCTCGAGGCAGGCCCGCTGATCCATGCGGCGCTCCACCTGGTCCCAGCTGTGGGCCAGCACCACCAGCAAGGTGGGACCGAGCTGTTGCCGCAGGCTGGCGATCTCGGCCGCCGGCAGCAGCGGTTGGGCATAGGCGATCCAGGGGCCGATCGGCTCGGCAGCCAAGCCGAAGCGCTCCTGCAACCAGCCGGCCCGCCGGGGACCCATGCAGAGATAGCCACGGCTCCAGCCACGGGGACGCTCAAAGGTGGCGCTGGGGCTCACCTTCAGCCCATGCTCCAGCAGCCAGGGCAAGGGGGGGCCGAGCAACGGCAGCCTCGCCCGGCGCTTGATCTGGATGTCATGGCCGTAGTGATGGGAGGAGTTCTCCAGCTCCCGCCGCGCCGGACTGAAAAAAGGCTTGCGCTCGGTGGCGTCATGAAAAGCGCCGTTGTCCCAGAGCACGGAGCTCACCTGGGGCGCCAGGGGACGGCCGGCGAAGGCCTGCTGCACCAGGCCGCGGTAGGCGGCCAGGGCCATCCACTGATCACGATCGAGGGCGGCCAGCCGCGCGAGCGGCGCCAGGCGACCGCCGCGAATGGCCCCGCGGATCCCCTGGCTGAGGCGAGCCTTCACGCCGAGCTTGCGTTCAGCCATGGGACCACCTGCCGACAGGAACTGTTGCGGTTGAGGCTGGCTCAGTCATTGCGATCCCGCCAGCCCTGGTCAGCCAGCCGCCGCCAGTCACCCCGCACCCTCAGGATTTCGTCGGCCAGCCGCCGCACCGCCCCATCGCCGCCGTTGCGATCCAGCACCCAGTCGGCACGGCGCCGCAGGGGCTGCACCGCATCGGCCGTGGCGATCAGCAGGCCGACGGCGGGGCGCACCGCCAGATCGTTGAGATCATCCCCGACAAAGGCCGTGCCAGCGGCCGCCATCCCCAGGCTCGCCTGCAGCGCCGCCAGCGCCGCCGGCTTGTCCTTGACGCCTGTGAGCACATGGCGAATGCCCAGATAGCGGGCCCGCTGCTCGGTGGCGCCACTCTTGCCGCCGCTGAGCCAGGCCACCTCGACGCCGGCCTGCTGCAGCAGGCGGATGCCGAGGCCATCCCGGACGTCGAAGCGCTTGATCACCTCGCCGCTCTCGGTGGTCCAGAGACCGCCATCAGTGAGCACACCATCGACATCCAGCACCAGCAGCTGCAGCGCGCCCAGCTGGGCGCGGCAGCGTCGATAGCCGCTGGCATGCCGCCAGAACCGATGAAGCTGCTGGATCACGGGGTGGGGGCGCCGGCTGCGGAAAAGTTCAGAGGGTGCTCACGGCCAGACCGGGCTCCAGCGTCGCCCGGATCGCCAGCAGCTGCTCCAGCAGCGCCTCAAGGCGATGCAGCGGCACCATGTTTGGCCCGTCGCTGAGCGCCTTGTCCGGATCAGGATGCACCTCCATGAACAGGCCATCCACACCCACGGCCACAGCAGCGCGGGCCAGAGGTGCGACAAATTCACGCTGCCCGCCCGTGGTGCTGCCAAGGCCACCGGGCTGCTGCACCGAATGGGTGGCATCGAAGATCACCGGGCAGCCCAGATCGCGCAACTGGGGCAGGCTGCGGTAATCGACAACCAGCGTGTTGTAGCCGAAGCAACTGCCGCGCTCGGTCAGCCAGAGGTTGGCAGCGCCGGCATCACGCAGCTTCTTCACCACCTGGGCCATGTCCCAGGGGGCCAGAAACTGACCTTTTTTGACATTGATCACCTTGTCGGTGCCGGCCGTGGCCGCAGCCGCGGCCAACAGCAGATCACTCTGGCGGCAGAGGAAGGCCGGAATCTGCAACACATCCACCACCTCAGCCACCGGTGCCGCCTGGTGGCTTTCGTGGATGTCGGTGAGCAGCCGCAGGCCATAGCGCTGCTTCACTTCGGCCAGCAGGGAGAGGCCATCCGCCACTCCAGGGCCGCGGAAGGAGCTGCCGGAGCTGCGATTGGCCTTGTCAAAGCTGGCCTTGAAGATGTAATCGATCCCGAGGCGATCGGTGATCTGCTTGACCCGTTCGGCAATCTCAAAAACCAGATCTCTGCTTTCGATGACGCAGGGACCTGCCACCAGAATCAGAGACATGTCAACACAGGTGAACTTGAGGATTGACTGGAGCCTAGGCCAGGACGACCGACGGACCAGGGCGGCGGTTCAGTTCACCAGCCGCCGCTCCAGCGAAGCCAGGTCGTGGAAGGTATCAGAACGGTGCTGCAATTCTTCGAAGGTGCCGAAAGCCTTGATCCGACCGCGTTCAAACTCATAGATGCGATCACAGCGCATCACCGTAGACAAGCGATGGGCAATCACCACGGTCGTACAACGTCGACCAATCACCTCAAGAGCCTGAATAATCTCATTTTCAGTGCGATTGTCGAGGGCGCTGGTGGCTTCATCCAGCAACAGAAATTGGGAACGGCGATAAAAAGATCGTGCCAGGGCCAGGCGCTGCCTCTGGCCACCGGAAAGCTGCAGGCCGTTCTCACCGATCGGCGTATGCAGGCCGTAGGGAAGTTCACTCACGAACTCAACAAGCTGGGCTGCCTCCAAGGCTGTCCAAACCTCGTCCTGCTCCACTTCCGCTTCATTCTTGCCGAAAGCGACGTTTTCGAGCACGCTCGAATCGAGCAGATTGATGAACTGGGGCACCTGGGAGCAACAAGCCTGCCAAGCGGGTACATCCTGTTCAGACACAGCGATGCCATCGAGGGTGAGGGCACCGCGACTGGGATCGAGCAAGGCCAGCAGGATCTGGGCCGTGGTGGTTTTACCGCTGCCGGTGGAGCCCACAAACGCGACCCGAGAACCGACCGGGATCGAAAGGTCAACGCCGCGCAGCACCGGTTCCTCAGAGCCTGGATAGGAGTACCAGACATCACGCAGACCGATCGAACGTTTGGGGAAAACTCCCAGAGGACTGGGCACACCCGGATCGCCGAGCGCCGGCCGCCGAGCCGGCAGACGCAGGTATTCCAACGTGGTGTCAATCACCGGCAACCCCCCACGCAGCTGATTCATCGAAGCGAAGAAGTCCTGCAGGGGCGGAGTGAGGCGCAGCGCCGCCACGGCCAGCGAGGCGAGGAAAGGGAGAACGGCACGAATATCGGAGCGATCACCGCTGAGCAGGGCTGGAACGGCACCGAAGGCAAAGATCAGGGTGATCCCGAGGGGCTCAATCAGGGCCCTGGGG
>CAIZOZ010000567.1 GCA_903934745.1 uncultured cyanobacterium | reverse complement strand
CCTGGCTCCATCCCGCCCTGCGCCTGGGCTACATCGGCGCCTATGTGGCCAACCTGCCGCCGCTGCGCAGTCTCTGCTGGGCCGGCGGCATTCTCTGCACGGCGATCCTCTACAGCGAGGGCCTGCGCGGCGTGCTGCACGGCTGAGCTCAGCCCTTCTCCTGCAGCCCCTTGAGTGCCGCCAGTAACGAGGCCGGGCTCTGGGGATCCACCATCAACACGCTGCCTCCCTGGGCCCGGGCCATCTCCTGGCCCATGGCCATCCAGTCCTTGGCCAGCAGCAGCCGCAGGCTCTCGGCGGCGGCCGGTTCGGCGCTGATCACCCGGGCCAGTTCGGCGGCCGCCTCAGCCCGTGCCTTGGCCAGCACCGTCTGCTGGCGGGCCTGGGCATCGGTTTCCAGCATCAGCGCTTCCTGTTTGGCCCTGGCATCAAGCACGAGGGCCTCGGCCCGGCCCCGGGCCGCATTCACCTGGGATTCCCGTTCCCCCTCCGAGCGCAGAATCGCCGCCCTTTTCTCGCGTTCGGCGGTCATCTGTTGCTCCATCGCCTGCTGCACCCCGATCGTGGGCTTGATGTCGCGCATCTCGACGCGGGTCACCTTCACCCCCCAGGGATCGGTGGCTTGATCGAGCTCCCGCAGCAGCACTTCGTTCACCTCCTGACGGGTGGTGAAGGTCTGGTCGAGGTCGAGCTTGCCCATTTCGGCGCGGATCTGGGTGAGCACCAGATTCACCATCGCCGCCTGCAGGTTGTCGAGGGCGTAGTAGGCGCGGGCATGTTCCAGCAGCTGCCAATACACCACCGCATCCACTTCGATCGAGACGTTGTCCTTGGTGATGCACTGCTGCGGCGGGATATCGAGCACCCGCTCCTTGAGTGATTCATGGCTCACCACCCGCTCCACCCCCGGCAGCACCAGCGACAGCCCGGGCTTGAGCTGGCGGTTGTACTTGCCGAGCCGCTCCACCAGCATCGAGCGACTGCTGCTGGTCACCTTCACACTGCTGATGCCGACGGCTGCCAGCACCGCCAGGACCGGCAAAATCACCAATTCCATGCCCAACTCCTCACGGACCACAACTTAGACAGGGTGGACTGCCTGGTCAGATCCGGCCCGAAGCGATGCTGACACCTCCTCTGGTCTGGCTGATCGTCGGCAGCGTGCTGCTGCTGCTGGCGCTCATGGGCCTGGATACGGACGGCCTGCTGCTGATCGCCGGCCTCAGTGGGCTGCTGCTCACCGTGGCGAGTGGGCTGATGGCGATGCCGCTGGCGCTCCAGGTGGTCGTGTTCGTCGTCCTGGTGGGGCTGGGCTACGGCTGGCTGCGGCGCTGGGATCGCCGTCAGCGCGATCGGGCCCTGCACGCCAGCCCCCGGGCCGAGTGGGCCGAAGTGATCGAGGCTTTTGCTGCCCATGGAGAGGGCCGGGTGCGCTGGCAGGGCCAGAGCTGGGCGGCCATCAATCTGGAGCCGGGCCAGGCCCTGGCGGTGGGTGCGGCGGTGCGGGTGATGGGACGGGAGGGCACCAGCCTGCAGGTGGTGGCGGCTGCCCCGTTGGCCGGTGGTGCATCAGAACCGGGCTGAGCAGGGCGCCGCACAGCGGCCTGTTCACAACACTGCCCGATTGCAACACTGCCCGCTCACAAAACAGCCCGCTCACAAAACAGCCCGCTCGCAAAACAGCCCGCTCGCAAAACCGCTCGGGAGTCAGGCCAGGAGCCTCAGTCGAACACAGCTCAGTTGAACAACAGTTCAGCCGAAGCACAGTTCAGTTGAAGAAAAGTCAGTCGAAGAACATCAGGCTCACCACCTTGCCCATGTCCTCGGCGGTGCGGCAGCTGCTGAGCAGGGTTTCGCTGTCGTGGAAGGCGTAGCAGATCAGCTGGTCACAGCGGCTGATGATCTCGTGGTTGCAGAGGCTGCTGGCCATCGGCAGCGGCAGTTCATCGTGCTCGGGCTTCTCCACCAGGTGCAGCACCTGCTCCAGCTGGTCCCTCGATTCGAGGGGCTGGCGCTCCAGGCTCTGGGGCAACAGCACCGTCAATCGACCAGGATCCACATCCAGAACGCTGCGGATCACCGCGGAGTTGACCCCCTGGGCGCCGGAGGTGATCAGGTTGTGGCCTTCCTGGGCCAGGGAGCGGGCCACCAGCTCCACCAAGTGAATTGACACCACCGGCACGTGTCGGCTGCCCAGAACGGCAATGCGACGCTTGCCCCGATCCTGGAGCATTGCCAGTTCCTGGGCCAGGGTGTCGATCCGGCCGAGCGCCGGAAGATCTAGGGACCGGGTCACCCGTTGCCGACTTGGATTGCTTCGAACCTAGCAGCGTTGCTGGGTTCCTGGAGCTCAGGCGCGAACCGGCAGCCTGAGGCGCTTGAACAGGCGCTCGAAACGGCAGCTCTCTTCCACCAACCGGATGGCATAGGTGGCCTTGACCGCTTCGTGCAGGCGCACATGGCCGATCGCCGCTTCGATCACCTCCACCGTGGTGAGGGTGTCGTGATCGACCTTGAGCACCGGCACCTCCAGTTCTTCGGCCCGGCTGATCAGCTGGGGCAGGGGTTCGCCGGCGCCGGTGAGGATCAGGCACTGGGTGGAGGCCTCCAGGGCCGCCAGCTGGATGTCGGTGCGATCGGCCCCGGTGACCACAGCCATGTTGCGTCGCCGGCGGAAGAACTCCATGGCGGAATTGACATTCATGGCGCCGATCGAGAGGGTTTCCACCAGCAGATCGGTACGGTCCTGGCAGCAGAGCACCCGGGCTGCCAGGCGCCGGCCCAGCTCGCTGACGGTGACACTGCGCAGCAGGGGACTGCGGGGCATGATGCCGAAGACCGGCAGCCCCAGGCGCTCCAGGGCTGGTTCCACCTCCTGGCGCAGCTGGGAAACCTGCTCGGGGATGACGGCGTTGAGCACCACGCCGGCCAACAGGTCGCCCAGTTGCTGGCGGGCTTCCAGCAGGGGATCGACGCTGCGGCTGTCGCGCCAGTTGTGGACCAGCACCACGGGGGCCTGCAGGGCCCGGGCCATCTGGGCGAGCCCCAGGCCGAACACCTGACCTTCGCTGAGGGTGCCCGCCGCTTCCAGCAGCACCAGCTGGTCGGTGGCGGCGGCAATGCGCCGCTGCAGCTCGGCGAAGGCCGCCCCTGGGGCCAGCTCACCGCTGAGCAGGCGGCGATGCACGGAACCGGGTTCCTGCACCTGCAGCGACGGCAACAGCTGGCTGGCCGCCAGCCCCAGGGTGGCGCCGATGAAGCGCACATCGGCATCAAGGATCAAATCCCCAGCCAGCTGTGCCTCGACGGTGAGGCGCGCTTCCACAGCTGATTCTGCAAAAGCCGTATTTGCGAAAGCCGTGTCTGCCCCCGGTAGGACCTCGAGATCGTCGAGGCAGGTGGCCAGGGGCTTGCCGAACAGGATGGAGATTCCCTGCCGATTCAGCTGGTGGGCCAGACCCAGCACCACCGCCGACTTGCCGCTGAAGGGTTCACAGGAGCCGATCAGCAGCGGGCTCTGGGCGGGAGTGGGCATGGAGCGACCTCGCCGGAGCCTGCAGATTGGCAGCCAATCTAGGCAGGTTCAACCCCCGCAGGCCCATGGAGGAGCACCCAGTGCCGATGATCACGGTGGCGGTCACCGGCGCCAGCGGCGCCCTTGGCCAGGCCCTGCTGCGCCAGTGGCATCGTCGTGGCGCCCGGCTGATCGCGCTCACCCATGGCGTGACTCCCCTGGTGCTGCGGCAGGCCACCGGTGAGGCCATCCCGCTGCAGCAGGTGTGCTGGCAGGTGGGCCAGGAGGCTGCCCTGCGCCCCATGCTGGAAGCCGTGGATGTGCTCGTGATCAACCACGGCATCAATCCCCATGGCCAACGCAGCGCCGCCGCCACCGAGCTGGCCCTGGAGGTCAATGCCCTCAGCGCCTGGCGCCTACTGGAGCTGTTTGCCGAGGTGGTCCGCGAGCGTCAGGCACCGGCGCGGCCGCGGCCGGAGGTGTGGATCAACACCTCCGAAGCGGAGATCCAGCCGGCGATCAGCCCGCTCTACGAGCTCAGCAAACGGCTGATCGGCCAGTTGCTGAGCCTGCGGGCCCTCGATCTGGCGAGCACGCTCCGCCTGCGGCGGCTGGTGTTGGGGCCGTTCCGATCCGCCCTCAATCCGATCGGTGTGATGAGCGCCGACTGGGTGGCCTCCCAGGTGCTCAGGCAGGCGCTCGATTGGAATTGCTCCCTGGTGATCGTCACCCCCAACCCGCTCACTTACGTGCTGATGCCGCTGACGACCCTCAGCCGCTGGGCCTATGTCCGCCTCACCAGCCGCCCCTGAGCCGTCAGCCCCACGGAATCCGGGCGGCAGGCTCGGTGCTGAGCTCAGAAGTCGCGGTCGGTGAGGATGTCGCAGCCATCGCTGGTCACCACGATCGTGTGCTCCCACTGGGCTGAAAGCGAGCCATCGGTGGTCACCACCGTCCAGCGGTCCTTGAGGGTGCGGCAGGCTTTGGAGCCGGCATTGAGGATCGGCTCCACCGCCAGGGTCATGCCGGCCCGCAGCACCATGTTGGGCAGGTCCCGGGTGCGGAAGTTGAACACCGAAGGCTCCTCGTGCAGGTTGCGACCCACGCCATGGCCGGTGTAGTCCTCCACCACCGCATAGCCATGGGCCTCGACGTGGTCCTGCACGGCGCCGGCAAGCTCCAGCAGGGTGCTGCCGGCCCGCACCGTGGCCAGGCCTTTCATCAGCGACTCCTGGGCCACGCGGCTGAGCCGGTGGGCCGCCTCGCTCGCCCCGGCGCCAACGGGGATGGTTACGCAGCTGTCGCCGTGAAAGCCCTCGAAGTAGGCGCCGGTGTCCACCTTGACTAGATCGCCGTCGCGGATCACCTGCCGTTCGCCCGGGATGCCGTGCACCACCTGGTCGTTGATGCTGGCGCAGATGCTGGCCGGGAAACCGTGGTAACCCTTGAAACTTGGGGTGGCGCCCAGTTCACGGATGCGCCGCTCGGCGTAGCGATCCAGGTCGGCTGTGGACATGCCCGGAGCGGCCAGCTCGATGATTTCGCGCAGCACCGTGGCCACGATGCGGCTGGCCTGGCGCATGATCGCGATTTCACGGGCGGATTTGATCTCCACGCCGCGGCGTCCTTTCTGGATCCGGGGACCGCTCTGGGTGACCAGACCGCTGGCGCCCTGTCCTGACTGGGCAGTGGCCAGCAGATCAGCAAAAAGATTCATGCGGCGGGCGCTGGGGAGAAGTTAGTTCGTTCGGATTCAAGTTATCAATGGCGTCACCCCGGTTGTCGTCTCCGCCGTGTCCTCCGAGTCATCCCCGGCTGCGGCCCTGCCCCTGGCAGCCCGGCTGCGACGGGCCCACGCCAGCCTGGCTCCCCTGGTGCTGGCTCCCCTGCTGCTCACGGTGATCAGCGGTGTCAGCTACCGCCTGCTGCGCGATTGGGCGGGCCTGGGTCGGGATCAGGCCCATTGGCTGCTGGTTCTGCACGAGGGGGAATGGCTGAAGGGTTGGTTCGGCCCGAACGGCGAGACGCTGTACGTGCTGTTCAACGGCCTCGGCTTGCTGTGGATGCTGGCCAGCGGCGGCGCCATGGCCTGGCAGCGGCTTCAACGCCAATGGCGGGGGCGTTGAGGGAAGGGGGTCACCCCGGCCGGTACACTGGCTCTTTGGCTAGGCGTCGCGGATCCGCGATGGCAGCGGAAACAACAGAGCAGAACATGACCGAGCAGGAAAATCCCGTGCTGGACAGCGATTCCCAGGATGTGGCCGATCAGGCCAGCCCCTCGGACCAGGCCCCCGCGGCGGTGAAGGCCACCACCGGCAAACTCAGTGCCTATGACCTGATCCGGGCGTTTGAGGCTGAGCAGCTCAAGAGCGATCTGCCGGACATTTACGTCGGCGACACCGTGCGTGTCGGTGTGCGGATTCGGGAAGGCAACAAGGAGCGCGTCCAGCCCTACGAAGGGGTGGTGATCGCCAAGCGTCACGGCGGTCTCAACGAGACCATCACCGTGCGTCGCATCTTCCAGGGCATCGGCGTTGAACGGGTGTTCATGCTCCATAGCCCCCAGGTGGCTTCCGTGAAAGTGGAGCGCCGGGGTAAGGTGCGCCGGGCGAAGCTCTTCTACCTTCGTGATCGGGTGGGTAAGGCCACTCGGGTCAAGCAGCGTTTCGATCGCTGATTTGATTGTTGAAGCCACGGCTCAAGCGATGGTTCTTCTCGGAATCATCAGCTCAGAGCCGTGTCCTTATGTCCCAGAGGCCATCGCCTTGCGCCGTTAGTTCAGTTGGTAGAACGCAGGTCTCCAAAACCTGATGTCGGAGGTTCGAGTCCTCCACGGCGCGTTCGATGGTCTCAATCGCAATCTTTTGCTTCCGAACATGGAGTTGGATCTACAGCCCGGTGACGTCGTGAAGGTGCTGGAATCCGCTGCCCTTGGCTGGGTGCGGGCTCGGGTGATCCGGGTCAAGTCCGGTGGTCGGGTGGTGGTTCAGAGCGATCAGGGTCGGGAGTTCACGGCCCGTGGGAATCAGGTGCGCTTGATTGAGCCCGCCGGCTTCCGTCCCTGACGTTCAGCCCCAAGCCTCTGCCCACGGCCTCATCCCCGACCCACGGTCTCCTCACGGTCACAGCCTTCTCACGGTCACAGCCTTCTCACGGCCACGGCCTTCTCACGGCCACGGCCTTTTCACAGTCATGGTTTCACCTACGGCCCCAAGCACCGCCGAATTACCCCAAGCACCGACCGACTGAGAACACGCTCCGCCCCGACACCGAGCGGATCCATCCACCCACGCTCACTTGTTCCGGCGAACAGGTGGGTTTTCGTCTGGCATGCCAACAAGATGGAACGCGCGGCCAGCGTCCGCCTTGATGACCGATCCAGCCCCGTTGACGGGGGGACACGTCACGTTGGATACTTCCTGAGTCGGCGGTTCACGTCGGCATGTCCGTGCTTCCAGCACGGCTGGTCAAGCCCCAACCGGCTGGCCTGGGACTGTAGTTCAACCGGTTAGAGCACCGCCCTGTCACGGCGGAAGTTGCGGGTTCGAATCCCGTCAGTCCCGTTCAGACCACCCAGGAGCTTCTCGATGGCCGTAACCGGTTCGGTGCGTGTCCGTTTGGCTCCCAGCCCTACCGGCACGCTGCACATCGGCACGGCCCGTACAGCTGTCTTCAACTGGTTATTTGCCCGCCACCATGGCGGCAGTTTTTTGCTGCGCATCGAGGACACCGACCGCGAGCGCTCCAGGCCGGAATACACCGCCAACATCCTGGAAGGACTGCACTGGCTCGGCCTTGACTGGGACGGGGAGCCGGTGATCCAGAGCGAGCGCATCGAGGCGCACCGGGCTGCCATCGCCCAGCTGTTGGCCAGCGGTCACGCCTATCGCTGCTATGCCAACGAAGCGGAATTGACCGCGATGCGGGAGCTGCAGCAGGCCCAGAACCGGGCACCGCGCTACGACAACCGCCATCGCGACCTCAGCCCCGAGCAGGAAGGGGCCTTCCTGGCTGAAGGGCGCGAGGCGGTGGTCCGCTTCCGCATCGATGACGGGGCCGTGATCAGCTGGCAAGACCTGGTACGCGGCGAGATGCGCTGGGCCGGCAGCGACCTGGGCGGCGACATGGTGATCGCCCGCCGTGCCCCCGCCGATCAGATCGGTGACCCCCTGTACAACCTGGTGGTGGTGGTGGATGACGCCGCGATGGCGATCAGCCACGTGATCCGCGGTGAGGACCACATCGCTAACACCGCCAAGCAACTGCTGCTCTACACGGCCCTCGGCCACACCCCGCCGGTCTTTGCCCACACGCCGCTGATCCTCAACCAGGAGGGCAAGAAGCTCTCGAAGCGCGATGGCGTCACCTCGATCAGCGACTTCCAGGCCATGGGCTACAGCGCCGAGGCCCTCGTCAACTACATGACCCTGCTGGGCTGGTCACCACCGGAAGGCATGGGCGAACGCTTCAGCCTTGAGCAGGCCGCAGCGGTGTTTGATTTCGGCCGCGTCAACCGGGCCGGTGCCCGCTTCGACTGGGACAAGCTCAACTGGCTCAACGGCCAGGTGCTGCACGGCCTTGATCCTGAAAGCCTGCGGCAGCAACTGCTGCCGCTCTGGGCCGCCAGGGGCTGGGGCAGCGCCGGCCCCGGCGCCGAGGCCGATTGGCAGCGCCAGCTCTGTGCGCTGCTTGCCCCCTCCCTCACGCTGCTGGCCGATGGTGTTGAGCAGGCCCTCCCCTTCTTCACCAGGCCTGAGCCCGATGCCGCCGCCCTCGCCCAGTTGGCCAGCGACGGGGTTCGCCCGGCCCTGGCGACCTTGCTGGCCCTGCTGCCGGAGGGTGGCGAGACCTTGAGCGCCGAGCAGGCTCAGGCGCTGTTGGGCCAGGCCGCCAGCCAGGCCGGGGTGAAGAAGGGTGTGCTGATGAAGAGCCTGCGGGCGGCCCTGCTGGGCAGCCTCCAGGGGCCCGATCTGGTGACCACCTGGCGGCTGCTGCATCCCAGCGGTGAGGACCGGCTACGGCTTCAGTCGTCGTCCACCGTGCCGTAATGGGGTTCCACCCGGATCGCCATCACACTGCTGGAGCGGATCAAGAGATATTCGCCTTCCAGCTCACTGATCGGCACGTTCACGAAGGCATCGGGAGCGGCCGCTGCGTGCAGCACCCCCGTGTACCACTGATGAAAGGCGTCGAGGGTGCTGAAGTGCACCACCTCCGTGTGGCCGCCGGTGAGGATCAGGTAGATGGCATAGCGGCGGGGAAGTCGGGCCATCGAGGGGCGGCATCGATATTTCGTTGTCTCCAGGATGGCGCAGCCGCTACCCCCGACACCCCGTGCAGGCGCTGAAACCAGCCAGCGCTGCCGGTGAGTCCGGCCTGCTCTGGCAGGCTGTGGCGATCGCAGAGGCTGAGGCGGCGGAGAGTCATGGTGGAGGAGAAGCCCCTGTTGCTGTTGGTGGATGGCCATTCGTTGGCCTTTCGCAGTTTTTATGCCTTCGCCAAGGGCGGTGAAGGTGGTCTCAGCACCAAGGCCGGGGTGCCCACCAGCGTCACCTATGGCTTCCTCAAGGCCCTGCTCGACAACTGCAAGGGCCTGAGTCCCCAGGGCGTGGTGATCGCCTTCGACACCGCCGAGCCCACCTTTCGGCATCTGGAGGATGCCAATTACAAGGCCCACCGGGATGAAGCGCCGCAGCACTTTTTCGAGGATCTGGCCAATCTCCAGTCCATCCTGGCCGAAGCGCTTGATCTGGCCCTCTGCCTGGCCCCGGGCTTTGAGGCCGACGACGTGCTCGGCACTTTGGCCAACCAGGCCGCCGATGGCGGCTGGCGGGTGCGCATCCTCTCGGGCGACCGCGACCTGTTCCAGCTGGTCGATGACGAGCGCGACATCGCCGTGCTGTACATGGGCGGTGGTCCTTACGCCAAGAACTCGGGCCCCAGTGAAATCCGCCGCGAACAGGTGATCGCCCGGCTGGGGGTGCCACCCGAAGACGTGATCGATCTCAAGGCCCTCACCGGTGACAGCTCCGACAACATCCCGGGGGTCAAGGGCGTCGGGCCCAAGACGGCTATCACCCTGCTCCAGGCCCACGGTGATCTCGATGGCGTCTACGCCGCCCTCGACCAGGTGAAGGGAGCCCTCAAGGGCAAGCTCGAAACCGACCGCGCCAACGCCTATCTCTCACGCAAGCTGGCCCGGATCCTGGTGGAGGTGCCGCTGCCGACCGAGCCGCGCCTCGCCCTGGGCAGGGTGAAGGCCGAAGACCTGAGCCGGCGGCTCGAAGAGTTGGAACTGTTCAGCCTGGCCCGCCAAGTGGAGGGCTTCGCTCGCGTCTTCTCGGCCCCGCCGCCGGCCGGCGAGGCGGCGGTACCCGCCGGCCAACCGGCAGAGGCAGCTTCAGTTGCAGGTGTCAGAGAGGTCGCGGCTGCCGGGGCGGGCGACGCCGGGCCGCCCACCGCCGGTGGCGTCAGCGCGGCCAGCGAGCCCCAGGGCTCAGCCCAGGCCAGCGCAGGCCCGCCCCTCCTTGAGCCCCAGATCGTGACCACGGCGGCCGACCTGGCCTCGCTGCTGAGTCGGCTGCTGGCCTGCACCGATGCGGCGGTCCCGGTGGCCCTCGACACCGAAACCACCGATCTCAATCCCTTCCGCGCCGAACTGGTGGGCATCGGTCTGGGTTGGGGCCCAGGGCCCGCTGATCTGGCCTACATCCCGATCGGCCATCGCCCCCAGGCTGCCGCCGACCTGCTGAGCGAGCCACCACCAGCGCCCAGCCAGCTGCCCCTGGAGCAGGTGCTCACGGCCCTGGCCCCCTGGCTGGCCAGCAGCGCCCATCCCAAGACCCTGCAGAACGCCAAATACGACCGGCTGATCCTGTTGCGTCATGGTCTGCCCCTGGCCGGGGTGGTGATGGACACGATGCTGGCCGACTACCTGCGGGATGTGGGCGATAAGCACAGCCTTGAGGCCATGGCCGAACGCCACTTCGGCTTCACCCCCACCAGCTTCAGCGAGCTGGTGCCGAAGGGGGGCAGCTTCGCCGATGTGGCCGTGGCCGCCGCCGCCCTGTATTGCGGCATGGACGTGCATCTGACGCGCCGACTCACGGACCTGCTGCGCCAGGAGCTCTCGAGCCTCGGTGCCGCTCTGCTGCCCTTGCTGGAGCAGGTGGAGCTGCCGCTGGAGCCGGTGCTGGCGGCGATGGAGGCCACCGGCATCCGCATCGACATTCCCTATCTCCAGGAGCTGAGCGTCGAGCTGGCGGCCGCGCTGGCGCGCCTCGAAGGGGAGGCCAGGCAGGCCGCCGGCGTTGCGTTCAACCTGGCCTCACCGAAGCAACTGGGCGAACTGCTGTTCGACACCCTGGGATTGGATCGCAAGAAATCACGCAAGACCAAGACCGGTTGGAGCACCGATGCGGCCGTGCTCGAGAAGCTCGATGGCGATCATCCAGTGGTGCCGCTGGTGCTGGAGCACCGCACCCTCAGCAAGTTGCGCAGCACCTATGTGGAGGCGTTGCCGGCCCTGGTGGAGCCCGAAACCGGCCGGGTCCACACCGATTTCAACCAGGCGGTCACCGCCACCGGCCGGCTCTCGAGCAGCAATCCCAACCTGCAGAACATTCCGATCCGCACTGAGTTCAGCCGCCGCATTCGCAAGGCTTTTCTGCCCCAGGAGGGTTGGCAGCTGATCAGCGCCGACTATTCCCAGATTGAGCTGCGCATCCTCACCCACCTCTCGGGGGAACCGGTGCTGGTGGAGGCCTACAACAGCGGCGACGATGTTCATGCGCTGACGGCTCGCTTGCTGCTGGAGAAAGACGAGGTGACAGCGGCGGAACGCCGTCTGGGCAAGACGATCAACTTCGGCGTGATCTACGGCATGGGGGCCCAGCGCTTCGCCCGCGAAACCGGTCTCAGCCCGGCCCAGGCCAAGGAGTTTCTGAGCAAGTACAAGCAGCGCTATCCGCGGGTGTTCGCCTTCCTGGAACTGCAGGAGCGGCTCGCCCTCAGCCGGGGCTACGTCGAGACGATCCTGGGGCGCCGCCGCAGCTTCCACTTCGATCCGGGCGGCCTGGGCAGGCTGCTGGGCAAAGATCCGCTGGCGATCGATCTGGAGGCAGCCCGCCGCGCCGGCATGGAGGGCCAGCAATTGCGGGCGGCGGCCAATGCGCCGATCCAGGGATCCAGTGCCGACATCATCAAGGTGGCGATGGTGCGGCTGCATCAGGCCTTGCTGGCGAGCCAGCTGCCGGCCAGGCTGCTGCTGCAGGTGCACGATGAACTGGTGCTCGAGGTGGCCCCTGAGGCCCTGGAGCAGACCCTGGCGCTCACCCGCCAGACCATGGAGAACGCCGTGCAGCTCACCGTGCCGCTGCAGGTGGACACCGGGGTGGGACCGAACTGGATGGAGGCGAAGTGAGCTATTCCCTCAGGCGGCGGCGTTGCACGGGGCCAAGGCCTCAGCCGGCTCGACCGTGGTGAGAGACTCCTTGCTGTTGCGTGGCCGATGAAGTCCAACGTGAGCGTCGAAACCCTGGCCACCAGCGAGCGAAGGGGCATCATCCTGGCCGGAGGTAACGGCACCAGGTTGGCGCCGCTCACCGGCGCGATCAGCAAGCAGCTGATGCCGGTGTACGACAAGCCGATGATTTATTACCCGCTCAGCACGTTGATGCTGGCAGGGATCCGCGACGTGCTGATCATCACCACCCCCACTGAACAGAGCGCCTTCCAGCGCCTGCTGGGCGATGGTTCCGCCTGGGGGATGGCGATCGAGTACGCCATCCAGCCGCGACCCGAGGGCCTGGCCCAGGCCTTTCTGATCGGTGCCGATTTCCTGGCCGGCCGGCCGGCTGCCCTGGTGCTGGGCGACAACCTTTTCCATGGGCATGATCTGGTGCCCCAGCTGCAGGCCAGCAATGGCCCCGCCATCGGGGCCACGGTGTTTGCCTACCCGGTGCGTGATCCGGAGCGCTATGGCGTGGTGCAGTTTGACCAGCAGGGGCGGGTGATCAGCCTGGAGGAGAAACCGGTCCGCCCGAAGTCCCGCTATGCGGTCACCGGCCTTTATTTCTATGACGCCAGCGTGGTGGAGCGGGCCCGCCAGGTGCGCCCCTCCCAGCGGGGTGAGCTGGAGATCACCGATCTCAACCAGCTCTATCTCGACGAGGGCCTGTTGCGGGTGCAATTGATGGGCCGTGGCATGGCCTGGCTCGATACCGGCACGCCTGATTCGTTGCATGAGGCGGCGAGCTACATCCGCACCCTGGAGCATCGCCAGGGGTTGAAGGTCGGCTGCCCGGAGGAGGTGGCCTGGCGTCTGGGCTGGATTGATGACGGCCAGCTGGAGCGGCTGGCTCAGCCGTTGAGAAAAAGCGGTTATGGAACCTATCTGTTGCAGCTGCTCACCGAGCGCGGCGAGGAGGTGAGCTGATGATGGAGATTCAACGCTTCGCTATCGAGGGGCCGCTGCTGCTCACCCCCCAGGTTTTCGGCGATGGGCGGGGCTTCTTTTATGAGAGCTGGAATCAGCGCCGCTTTGCCGAGATCCTCGGTGTGGCGCCGGATCAGGCTCCACTCTTCCATCAGGACAACCACTCCCGCTCCAGCCGTGGGGTGCTGCGGGGTTTGCACTATCAGCTGGCACCCGAACCCCAGGGCAAGTTGGTGCGCTGTGTGGTCGGCGAGGTGTTCGATGTCGCCGTCGACCTGCGCCGTTCCTCCACCAGTTTCGGCCAGTGGGTCGGAGCCAGGCTCAGCGCCGAAAACTGTTGCCAGCTTTGGGTGCCGGTGGGTTTCGCCCATGGTTTTCTCACCCTCAGCGACAGCGCCGAGGTGTTGTACAAGGCCAGTGGCTTCTGGAACCGCAGCTGTGAACGCTCCCTGCGCTGGGATGACCCCACATTGGCGATTACCTGGCCGCTTGAGGATCTCCATGGAGCCGAGCCCCTGCTGGCGGACAAGGATGGAGCGGCTCCCAACCTGGCCGAGGCCCTGGCATCTGGAGACGTGTTCCCATGAGTGCGCCGCTGAAGGTGCTGCTCACCGGCAGCGACGGTCAGCTGGGCCAGGCCCTGCGGGCCAGCAAGCCCGAGGGGGTCACGTTGATCGCCTGCGGCCGCGCCGAACTGGATCTCGCCGCTGCCGAGGCCTGCGCTGCGGCGGTCCGCCTGCACCGTCCCGACTGGGTGCTCAATGCCGGGGCCTACACGGCGGTGGACAAGGCAGAAGCTGAGCCTGAACTGGCCAGAGCGGTGAATGCCGGCGCCCCAGGGGCCTTCGCCACGGCCCTGGCCGGCAGCGGCGGCCGCTTGCTGCAGGTGAGCACTGATTTTGTCTTCAACGGTGAGCAGGGCCATCCCTACCGCCCCGAGCAGGATCTTGATCCGATCGGTGTCTACGGCCGCAGCAAGGCGGAGGGAGAACAGCGGGCTCGGGCCGCCTTACCGGCCGATCGCTGTTGTGTGCTGCGCACCAGCTGGGTGTATGGGCCCGTGGGCAAGAACTTCTGCCTCACCATGCTGCGCCTGCATGGCCTTCGGGCAGCGGCAGGCGAAGCTCTGGCCGTGGTGGCCGACCAGGTGGGCTGTCCCACGGCCACCCATACCCTGGCGGCAGCCTGCTGGGCCGCCATCGGCCGCCAGGCCAGCGGCATCCTGCACTGGAGCGATGCCGGTGCCGCCAGTTGGTACGACTTCGCTGTGGCGATCGGCGAGTTGGGGGTGGCGCGAGGGTTGTTGCCGCAGGCTGCCGAGGTGAGGCCGATCACGACCGACGACTACCCGACGCCGGCGCGGCGGCCGAGTTATTCGCTGCTGGACTGTGTGGGCTCACGCAATATTCTGGAGCTGGCGCCTGTTCACTGGCGGGAGGGGTTGGTAGAGGT
>CAIZOZ010000566.1 GCA_903934745.1 uncultured cyanobacterium | reverse complement strand
TCGGCTCCTCCTTGGTCGGCTCCTCCTTGGCAGTGGTGGCGGCAGTGGCCGTGGAAGTGCCCGCAACAGTGGACGTGGCCGCAGCAGTGGACGTGGCCGCAGCAGTGGACGTGGCCGCAGCAGTGGAAGTAGCCGCAGCAGTGCCCTCGGCGGCAGCTGCGGCCGCAGCATCGGAACCGGCGGGGGCCGTGGTGGCGGTGGTGACGGTCAAGAGGATTTCAGACAGGCTCGGGGAGGACTGGGTGAATGGCGGCGCTGAGGGCCGCGGCCAGGGCGGTGTGCAGGCCGTGGGAGCCGCGATAGGCGAAGACCTGGGCCAGCGGCAGACCCGCCAGGGCCAGATCCCCCAATAAGTCCAAGAGCTTATGGCGGACCGGTTCATCGGCGAAGCGCAGGGGCGGGTTGAGCCAGCCGTCGCCATCACAGACCAGGGCATTGTCGAGACCACCGCCCCGGATCAGTCCGGCGGCCCGCAGGGCCTCCACCTGGTCGCGGAAGCCGAAGGTGCGAGCGGGGGCGATCTCGCGCACGAAGCTCTCGGGTGTCAACGCCAGCGAATAGAGCTGGCGGCCGATCGCTGCCTGAGGAAACTCGATGCCGGCACCGATCAGCAGGGCCTCGGCGGACAGGGCCGTGATGAAACTCAACCCCTGGCGCAGCACGATCGGTTCAACCAGCGGTGGCGGCAGCGTCCGGGGTCCGAGGCAGTGCAGGCCCGCTTCCGCGATCGCCTCCACCCAGGGCAGACCGGAACCATCGAGCAACGGAATCTCCTCCCCCTGCACCAGGATCTGGGCCTGGCTGACGCCACAGCCGGCCAGGGCCGCCAGCAGATGTTCAACGGTGGCCAGGCGCCGCGAGCCGAGCTGCAGAGCCGTGCACAGCTGGGTGTCGCTCACCTGGCCCGGCTGCAGGCGCAGCAGCGGCAGCTGGGGGGCATCGAGCCAGCCGACCCAGTAGCCGGGCGCTTCACTGGCCTGGAGCCGCACCCGGGTGTGCTCGCCACCATGCAGACCCACGCCATCGCGCTCCACAGGGCTGGCCAGGGTCCAGGCCTGGGCGTAATCACTCGGCCAAGGGCCCATCAGAACTTCCAGCCGACGCCGAGATTGAAACGCCAGTTGCCGGAGAGATCCTGGCTGGCCACCTCCAGGCGCAGCGGTCCCACCGGGGTGGTCACGATCAGGCCCGTACCCACCGAGAAGCCTTGGCCGGGTTTGCCCAGCAGGCCACCGGGATTGCCGGGCACGTTGGCCTGACTGCCGAAGGTGGTGCCGCCATCCAGGAACACTTCACCGCTGATCATGCTGAAGATCGGGAAGCGATATTCGATCGTGGCTTCGCCGAAATTGCGACCCACGCCCAGATCACAGTCGTAATAACCGCGAACCGAGTTGCCGCCACCCAGGCAGAAGGCCTCATAGGGAGGAAGATCGCCCACCACACTGCCAGCCGTCACCTGGAAGGCCAAGGCCTGCTTGCAATCGGCGACCTCTCCGGCCTTGGGCTTGCAACCCTTGTAAAGCTTCAGCCAGTTGACGGGGATGTAGTGGGTGTAGCTGGCGCGCAGCCGGTTGAAGGTGGGTGAATCGGGTCCGACGGAGATAAACTGCTCGGTGCCAAGGCTGAGGAAGTTGCCTTTGGTGGGATTCCGTGGGTCATTCAGGTTGTTCATGGTGGCGGCAATTCGCACGCCGAACAACTGGTTATGGGTGGCGCAGTTGTAAGCCAGACAGATCACCGAATCAGTCGGCACCTGACTGCCATCATTATTGAAATCATTGCTGGAGACGCCATAGCGACTTGAGGTGCCAGAGAAATCCATCGGCGTGGCCTCTTGGCCACTTAGACCCAGCACCAGACTCCAGGGGGCGCGCTTGAACGGATTGCCGCCGTTGAGCGGTCGTACAAACTGAAGGTTGCCGCCAACCCTCTGAATCACAACCGAGTTACCAACATAATCAAACCAGCTCAGATCACTGCTGCTATCAATAGCATCCTGGATCGAATTAAAAGTCTTGCCTAGGGGATTATTGTTGCTATTGATGTTATAAGACAGTGTCGTTCCCGGCGGTTCGTAGAAGTTGCCAGCCGTCAGAATATTGCCGTTATCCTGGCTCTGGAAGATCTGGGGCACATCGCGGCTGACGAAGGCCTTGGCCCGGAAAGCCGTGCGGTAACGATCGCCCTTGATCCAGGGATCGGTGAAGGTGATATCCACCAGGCCGCCGAACTGGCCATAGGTGAAGCTGGTGGACAAATCCCAGGCGCGGCCCAGCAGGTTGCTGTCCTGAATCTGAACCTGGCCGAACACCCCCTGGCTCTGGCTGTAGCCCAGACCACCGGAGAGGGAGCCGGTGGACTGTTCCACAATGCCCAGCACAATCGTGATCCGCCCCGGATTGTCCGGCACGGGCCGCAGGGTGACCTTGACGTCACTGAACAGACCGGTGCCATAGAGGCGCTTGAGATCTTCCTCCAGGTTGCGACGGTTGAACACCTGGCCGGGCTTGAGCGAGATCTCCCGGGTGATCACCCAGGGCTTGGTCTTGCCGCGGATCGGCTGACCCTTGTCGTTGGTGGGTGAGGCCTCCTTGTTGATGAACTGCACTTCCACCCCTTCCACGATCCCCTGACGGATCACCAGTTGCACATCGCCAGCGGGGCTGATGCGGCTAGGCCCGGTCACGCGGGCCAGGGAATAACCCTGATCGCCATACCACTTCTGCAGCTCCTGCATGCGGGTCTGCAGGGTGTTGAGATTGAGGGTCCGGCCCAGATCGGCGGCGAAGGTGTCCTGCACCACCTGCTTGGGCACCTCGGCATCGGCGGGATCAAGGCTGATTGTGGTGAGCACCGGGTTGGGAACCACCTGCACCTTGAGCCGCACCCCCAGGGGGCCATCGACGGGTTCGATCCGCACATCGGCAAACCAGCCGGTGGCATAGATCGCCGCGAGATCGTTGCGCAGTTCGCTACGGGTGATCTCGGTGCCGGGGGTGACATTCATCGCCCCATAGGCCGCCAACTCAAGCCGCTCCCGTTCGGGATGGCCATCAAGGCCCTCAATCACCACTTCACTGACCAACACCCTCGACTCCTGGCTGGCCTGGGGTGAGGGCGCCGGAGCCGCAGGCTCAGCATTGAGCGGACTGGCCAGCGGGGCCCCCAGGCCGGGAGTGTTGAACGGGTCGACCGCCGGCGCCGCTGGCGAAGCTTCAGGGGCCGCCGGGGCCGGAGCCTCAGCGCCGGCCTGGGCCAGCAGCGCGCCGGGGACCAATCCAGGAGCGGCCGGGGTGGCCCAGGCCAGTGACGCGGCGGCCAGCACCTCGCCAGTGGGGAGCTCAGGAGTTGGCGCCGGCTTGGACGAGACCGCCACTGGCTTCTGCCCCTGCTGGCTACCCGTCGCCGGCGGCGACAGGGCCGCCTCAACAGGCCGAGTTGACTGAAGAGCATCCCCTGACTGCACAACAGCCCCTGACGGAGAACCCTGCTCCGCAGGAACCGAAAGACCAGCTGGAGGTGCCACTCCCGGCTGGACAGCGAGTGGGGCCTGGAGCACCACCTTGGCTGCAGCCTCCTGGGCAGCGCTGGCCCGCTCCGGGGCCAGCAACACCAGCACAGCCAGGGGCATCGCTCCGGCGAGCAGCGGCAGGGCGACGCTGGGGGAGAGCAGCGACCTGCGGAGGCGAAGGCCTGGCATGGGTATCGGGGGCGGAGCGGCCAGGCCGCAAATTTTGCCGACCTTACCCGTAGACCCGGGGTTCAGGACATACCCCTTGGACCCGTTTGAGGACCTCCCCGTAGGCCTCGACCACACCGCCGAGATCCTGGCGGAAGCGATCCTTGTCCAGAATTCGATCCAGGCTGTCGCTGATCGCCCTGTCCCAGAGCCGACAGCTGTCAGGACTGATCTCATCGGCCACCACCAGGTCACCCGTGGTGGTGAAGCCCAATTCGATCTTGAAATCCACCAGCTCCAGCCCCACCCCAGCGAACAACGCGCCAAGCACGGCATTCACCTGCAGGGCCAACGCCCGGATCGCAGCCAGCTGCTCGGGGCTGACCAGCTGCAGCCGCTCCAGGCGTGCCTCGGACAACAGCGGATCCCCCAGGGCGTCGTCCTTGTAATAGAGATCGATCAGGGCGGGCTGCAGGCGGCTGCCGGCGGCGATCGGCAGCTGGCGACAGAGGGAGCCGGCGGCGATGTTGCGCACCACCACCTCCACCGGAATCACCCGCACCGGCCGCACCATCATCCAGAGGCTGTCGCGTACCCCCAGGTAGTGGGTGGGGATGCCGCAGCGCTCCAGATGTTCAAACAGCAGAGCTGAGATGCGGCAGTTGAGCGCCCCCTTGCCGGTGAGCTGGGCCTTCTTGAGAGCATTGAAAGCCGTGGCGTCATCTTTGTATTCCACCGCCACCAGGTCCGGCTGATCGGTGGCATGGACCCGTTTGGCCTTGCCTTCATAAAGAAGGGCTCCGATCGCGGCGGCAGTCATGGGGACGACAGGGAGGGGGCTGGGGAAGGGGCTGGCAGCGGCTCAGGCGCCAGCGGCGCCGCCGAAGCCGAGGACGGTGCCGGCAGGTCGGCAGCGTGGCCCCCAGGGGCGCGGGGCGAGCGCAGCTGCTGCTGAAGCTCGAGGCTACGGGCGGCGGCAGCTGGATCCTGGCGCCGCAGCTGCCATTCGCCATAGGCATCATCGAGTCGGCGTGTCAACCGCAGCTGCCGTTCGATCGCCCGCTGCGAACCGCTCACCGAAGCGGGCAGGGCCGCCTGGGTGGTGAGCAACTCACTGACCAGACTCCAGGCCCCTGCTGCCGCGGCCTGCTCCAGGGCCCGCTCAAGCAGGACATCGAGCTCCTGGGGAGGCAGGTCGGCCAGCAGCCGGATCGCCTGCTGCAAGCGCTCGCTGGCGCCGGCATCGCTCTGGCGGCTGAGCAGCAGCAACTGGCCGGCGGTGCGGCGCTGCCCGAGGGCCTCGAGATGGTCCGCCATCACCTGCAAAGCCGAGCGGGTGATCACACGGCCGTCCGGGCGCCGCTGGATCGGCAGCGCCAGGGACTCCAGCTGGCCATAGCGCTCAGCCGTCAGGCGCTCGAGCGCCAGGGCCGCCCGCTGATGGTCGAGGGCGGCATTGGCAGCACGCCATTGCAGGGTGAGCCACTGCACCTGCTCGGCGCCGGGGGCCGGGCCGTAGCGATCCAGAACCCTGAGCGCGCCATCCGGTGCCTGGCAGCTGAGCAACACATCGGCATTGGCCAGCACCACCGCCAACGGCTGGGGGGCCGGATGCATGGCCAGCAGGCGCTGACGCACCAGCCGCAGCCTGGCGATCGCCTCCGCTTCGACCAACTGGCGGCAGAGCGGATCCAGCGTCTCCAGGCTGGCCGTGGCAATCAGCGTGGCAAAAGCCGCCTCGCTGAGCACCGGGGCCGGCACCCCAGGGGCCAGCCCGGAGGGGGCCAGGCCCTTGGGGCTGACGATCGACGCTGGCGGCACGCTGGTGGCCGCTCCAGCTCCAACTGAGGCTGGGGGCTGGGCCAGGGAGTTGGCCGCAGCCGCCGGATCGGGCGCAGCTCTGGCGGCCAGCGGCGCCTGGATCAGGGCCGGCCACCACAAAACGACGAGCAGGGCGCTCAGCCCCTCGGCAGGCCGGCGGCGACGCCGTGCCACAGCTGCGGTGCCGGTCACGGACAATGGCGGAGTCGATGGCACGCCGTTCAACTTACCGGCGGCCCCACCGGCCGGCCCATTCCCCGTGCTGAGTCCCCCTCCATGAGCCCGTTCAGCAGCACCACCAACCCCACGGCCAGCAACGCCGCCGCCGAGCTCCCAGCCCCCACGCCGGGCCGCATCCTGGTGGTGGGCGGCGGCGGCCGCGAGAACGCCCTGGCCTGGGCCCTGGCCCGCTGCCCGGGGGTGGAAGCGGTCTGGCTGGCGCCGGGCAATGGCGGCTCCGCCGGCATCGCTGGCTGCCACCCCTTGCCCGTGGCCGAAACCGACGGGCCCGGCTTGCTGGCGGCCTGTCTGGACCTGGCGATTGAGCTGGTGGTGATCGGGCCCGAGGCCCCCCTGGCGGCCGGCTTGGCCGATCAGCTCCGCGCCGCGGGCTTGTCCGTGTTCGGCCCGGGGGCCGCCGGTGCCCAGCTGGAGGCCAGCAAGCAATGGGCCAAGGCCCTGATGGTGGAGGCCGGTGTACCCACGGCGCGCCACTGGCCAGCCGACAACCTCGACACAGCCCTGGAAGCCCTCGAAGCCCATGGCCAGCCGCTGGTGGTCAAGGCCGATGGCCTCGCCGCCGGCAAGGGGGTCACCGTGGCCGCCACGCTGGCGGAGGCCCGCGCGGCAATCCAGGACGTGTTTGCGGGTCGCTTCGGCCAGGCCGGCAACTCCCTGGTGCTGGAGGAAACCCTGGAAGGCCCGGAGGTGTCGGTGTTCGCCCTCACCGACGGGCAACACATGGTGCTGCTGCCACCGGCCCAGGACCATAAGCGCATCGGCGAAGGTGACACCGGACCCAACACCGGCGGCATGGGCGCCTATGCCCCGGCCCCCCTGCTGGATGCGGCCGGCCTCGAGCAGACCCGCCGCCTGGTGCTCGAACCCACCCTCCAGGCCCTGCGCGCCCGGGGCATCGACTACCGCGGCGTGATCTACGCCGGCCTGATGCTCACCGCCGCTGGCCTGCGGGTGATCGAGTTCAACTGCCGCTTCGGCGATCCGGAGTGTGAAACCCTGATGCCACTGCTGGGCCCCGAACTGGCCCAGGTGCTGCTGGCCTGCGCCAGCGGCCGCTTGCAGCAGGCCCCGCCGCTGTCAATCCTGCCCGGTTGCAGCGCCTGCGTGATCGCGGCAGCCGAGGGCTACCCCACCGCGGCGCGCAGCGGCGATCTGATCAGCAGTGAGCTCGAAGCCAGCGCCGATCGCCAGCTGTTCCATGCCGGCAGCCGCCGCGACGAGCAGGGTCGCTGCCTCACCGCCGGCGGCCGGGTGCTGGCGCTGGTGGCCCAGGCCGACGACTTCGACACCGCCTTTGCCCGCGCCTACGACGGGCTGACCCAGGTGCACTTTGAAGGCATCACCTACCGGCGCGACATCGGCCACCAGGTGCGGCGCCCCAGCAGGGTCGGCGCGGCCCCAGGCCCTGGCCAGCGATGAGCCAGGCCAAGGCGCTACCAATCCAGCCGACACCGCCCAGACCCCAGGGGCAGGGCAGCGACTGGCTGCTGAAATTACGGCGCTGGTGGGCCGAATTCAGCCTGCAGACCAAGCTGCTGGCCGTGGCCACCCTGGTGGTGAGCCTGCTGATGACCGGCATCACCTTCTTCGCGCTCAACGGCATTCAGCGCGATGCCCAGATGAGCGACACCCGCTACGCCCGTGATCTGGGCCTGCTGCTCTCAGCCAATGTCACCCCCCTGGTGGCGGAGGGCAATGACCGGGAGCTGGCCTCGGTGGCGGAGCGCTTCTGGCGATCGAGCCGCAGCCTGCGCTACATCGTCTTCGCCGATGCCCAAGGGGTGATTTACCTCGGCATCCCGATGGGAAACGGCACGAGCAGCAGCGCCAGCGGCGAAGAACTGCTCAGCCGCAGGCTCGAGTTGCCGGCCGATCTGCAGCGCCGTCCTGACAACCCGCTGATCCGCCAGCACCTCACCCCGGATGGTCTGGTCACCGATGTGTTCGTGCCGATCGTGGCCGCCGATCGCTACCTGGGGGTGGTGGCGCTGGGGATCAATCCCAATGAAGCCGTGATTGCCAGCGCCGCCCTCACCCGGGAGGTGACCACGGCGGTGTTCATCTCGATCTGGGTGCTGGTGATTCTGGGCTCGGTGTTCAACGCCCTGACGATTATCCGGCCGGTGAAGGAGCTGCTGCGGGGAGTGCGCCAGGTGGCCGGTGGCAACTTCACCACCCGCATCGCCCTGCCGGTGGGCGGCGAACTGGGGGAGCTGCTGGAGGGCTTCAATACCATGGCCTCCCAGCTGGAGGTGTACAAAGCCGCCAACATCGAGGAGCTCACCGCCGCCCAGGTGAAACAGCAATCGCTGATCGCCACGATGGCCGATGGCGCCGTGCTGCTCGACGCCGACGGCCGCATCGTGCTGGTGAATCCCACCGCCCGGCGCCTGTTCCGCTGGGAAGGCCGCAATCTCGAAGGCAACGAATTGGTGGAGGAACTGCCCGATCGGCTGGCGATGGAGCTGCACATGCCGCTGCTGGCCCTGATCGCCAATGAACGGGACACCACCGATGTGCGCTGCAGCTTCGGCGAACCGGCCCGCACCCTGCGGATTGTGCTGCAATCGGTGCGAGATGCCAGCGGCGAAAGTCTCAAAGGCATCGCCGTCACGATCCAGGATCTGACTCGAGAAGTGGAGTTGAATGCGGCCCAGAGCCGGTTCATCAGCAACGTCTCCCATGAGTTGCGCACACCGCTGTTCAACATCAAAAGCTATGTCGAAACGCTCTACGATCTCGGCGACCAGCTGAGCCCGGAGGAAACCAAGGAGTTCCTCGGCATCGCCAACGCCGAAACCGATCGCCTCACCCGCCTGGTCAACGATGTGCTCGATCTCTCGCGGCTGGAGGCGGAACGGGTGTGGGAACTGGAGCCGATCGCCATCACCCCGGCGATCGAACAAACCCTGCGCACCTACCGACTCAACGCCGAAGACAAGGGCGTATCGCTTCACTTCAAAGCCGAGGATCAGCTGCCGCGGGTGTTGGGTAGCTGGGATCAGCTGTTGCAGGTGTTTGACAATCTGGTGGGCAACGCCCTCAAGTTCACCCCCCCCGGTGGCTCCCTGACGCTGCGGGCCTATCCCTGGCCCGACCAGTGCCCGTTCGATCCCAGTAACGGCCCCGGCGACAATCCCAACTGTGCCCTCACCTCACCGCTGCCAAGGCTGCGCATCGAGATCGGCGATACGGGCTACGGCATCTCCCCCGCCGACCAGGAGCGTATCTTCGAGCGCTTCTTCCGGGTGGAGAATGCGGTGCATACCGAGGCAGGCACCGGCCTGGGCCTCTCGATTGTGCGGGGCATCCTCGAGAAGCACGGCACCCGTGTGCGCATGGCCAGCGAGCCAGGGGTGGGCACCACCTTCTGGTTTGATCTGCCGCTGGAGCATTCCGACCTCGACGAACTGGCCGTCCAGGCCGAACGGCGCGAATACAACCGCCAGGAGCTGGTCAGCGCCTAGCGATTGTGAAGCCCAGCTCAGTTCTCACTCTCGACACTGCGCACAATCCGAGCCAGATCGGCCCGTTCATCGGTGGTGATGCGGTGTGGCACCCCGCTGATGATGCGCTCAAAGTTGGAGAAGGAATCCTTGATCTCCGGGCCGTTGCCGGTGATCACGAACTCGCGGATGCCCTTGTCGTGCCAGGAACCACGCATTTTGAACACATTCAGAGCCCGGGCCATCTCACCGCGAATCTCCACATACTGGAGTAACAGGATGGTATCGGTGATCGTAGAGATATGGGAATCGGTGATTGAATGGCTACCCATGAACTCCTCAGAGGTGTTGGTAAAGAAGCCGGCAATCTCCTCCTGCTTGGCATACCCCGTGACGCCGATCACAAACTGACGGAAGGCATTGTGACTCACCCCCCGGGCCAGGGCACTGAGCGAATCAATCGCCATGCGCGACGGTTTGAACTGGCTGATCTCCGTTTTGATGATCTGTAGATGATCTTCAAGGCCCGTGGATTCGGGATAGGCACAGATGATTTTCAGCAGGCCGTCCTGCTCCATCTGCTCGAAATCCATGCCCCAGCTGGTGGCATTGCGTAGCAGCTGGGAGCGTGATTCCTCGTAGGCAAACAGAATGGCCCGCTCCCGGTTGCGGCAGGCATCCTCCACGAACTTGGACACCAGCAACGTCTTGCCGGTACCGGTGGCCCCAGTTGCCAGGATGATCGAATCCTTGAAGAAACCACCGCCACACATCTCGTCGAGGCGCGGCACACCGGAACTGATCCGCACGTTGGACGAGCGCTGGGTGAGCCGCATCGCTCCAAGCGGAAAGATGCTCACCCCATGGGCACCCATGGTGAAGGGGAATTCACCCTTCATGTGCGTGGTGCCGCGCAGCTTGAGAATCTCCACCGTGCGCCGCCGCCGCTCACCTTCCAACACATTGCGCAGAATCACCACATTGTCGGAAACAAACTCCTCAACGCCATAGCGGGCAATCGGGCCATACTCATCGATGCGCTCGGTGGTCATCACCGTGGTGACTCCGATCTCCTTGAGCCGGGCAATCAAGCGGAAAATTTCACGTCGCACCACCGATACGGCGTCGTATTGCTGGAAGACAGCCGTGATCGAATCAATCGCCACGCGGCGGGCCTTGTACTTGCGGATCGCATAATTGATACGTTCGATCAAGCCCGAGAGATCAAAGCTGCCTGCCACATCCTGGCCATCCGGATCCGGCGAAGCATCAAGGATGAAGAGTTTATCTTGCTCCACCATCTCCTGCAGATTCCAGCCGAAGCTGGCGGCATTACGGAGAATATCGAGCGGCGACTCCTCAAAGGTGACGAAGATACCGGGCTCATTAAAATCCCGGATTCCATTGTAGAGAAAATTCAGCGAAAAAACGGTCTTGCCCGTACCCGAGGTGCCACTGATCAAGGTTGATCGGGCTATCGGTAGGCCGCCATGAAGGATGTCGTCAAATCCCTCCATCCCCGTGGGCAGCTTCTGCACCTGCATCGGCGGTGTGCTGGTGAGAGTGGGATCCTGCATTGAAGGAGTGGATGGAGAGTAACGAGGAAAGAGTGGGCTGGAAAAAACTGGAGGTTGGGGCTTCAGGTGGGTTCCGGCTCCGGAACCCCCGTCGACTCCTGATCATCGAGCGCGGCGGGGGAAGAGGTGAAGTCGTCTTCCCCCTCGCCGTAGCCATCCTCAAACAGTTCCTCATAGAGCAGATCGAGACCAATCAGCACCCGCTCCCGGTCGGAGAGATCGCCGATGATGCGCCGTACCGGCGGCGGCAGAATCTTGGCCAGGGTTGGGGTGGCAAGAATCTTGTCCTCTTCGGCCAACTGCGGGTTCTTGAGAACATCGATCACCTTGAGCGCATAGACGCCTCGGAATTCGGTCTCGAGAATGTTGCGCAAGGTCTTGAGAGCCCGCATGGAGTTGGGCGTGTTGCCTGCAACGTAAAGCTTGAGGATGTAGGTCTTGCGCGAAGTCATGTCCATGCCGTTCGGTGGTTCGCAGGGGCGTCACCAATCCGTGACGGGGTGAATGGGTGAGGCTCGGAGCTGGCGGAAGTCAAAGCCAATGGTGCATCAGGGGGGATGGAATGTCGATACAGTTCACAGAGATGGGCCATCACATCAAGCAAGGCCAGCCGGTAATCCTGGAGAAAATCTTGCTTGTGTCCCTCCAGCATAAGCTGCTTCGAGAAACCTTCGATCAGGTTCATGTGGATCCCAACGGTTTGCGTGATCGGCAGATCAATGAAGAAAGCCGTATTCACGTAACTCTCAAGTGCCTGGTTGGCGGCGGCCGGATCGCGGAAGTAGCTGAGCAAAAGATCACGGTAGGTGCGCGTCAGGGATCGCAGCAGCTCCTCCCGTTCGCTGGCAGCCAGGTTGCGCAGGAAGCGGTCGGGATCGCGTTTGTAATAGACCCCCAGATAACTCAGCCTGCCTTTGAGCCGATTGGCCAGCTTCCAGCGATCGGTGCTGGGCTGCTCACTACCACGCTCCAGGCTGCCGGCACTGAGCAAACTGCGGCGCACGAATCGCGAAAGCGCCGCATCGAGGCTGTATCCGAGTTGCTCCAGCTGATCCGGTGGCAGATGCACCTCGGCGTCGTGGTATTCCACCCGGCCGCTCATCGCACCGATGACCACCGCCGGCAGCAGCAGCCCCAACGCATGCAGCGTCCGCGAGGTGTCGCTCTGAAATGCGCCCTTTTCCAGTAACACCGCATCGAAATCCTCCCGGCGGCGATCCAGGATCACCACTGGGTCGACCACGGGATCAAAGCGTTCCACCTGGTAGCGACTGCCGCTCAGCCACTGCCCACAGACCTCCGCCAGGGTCGGATCGCGGATCAGACAGGCAATGGTGAGAGCCGGTTCAGGCATGGATCGGGTCGGGGCCGCTGCGGGAGTGGGTGGGGGCGCTGAAGGCTGAATGTTGACGTAGGCCAGCCCGGGAAGGCAAACTCTTTGTTTGTCTTCTGATTGCTGTGAGCTCAGGCTCAATGGTGGGCGGTTTGCTGGGGAGTCTTCGGATCGTCCCCAGGCCGTTCACCAGCCTGGCCACGCCCCCACGCCCATGAGCGAGTCCCCAGCCACCAACCCAACCGTCTCCGGTGCCAGCACCGCCGACCCCAGCCCCACAGGCGCCTACGCCATCGTTGAGGCCTCCGGCCAGCAGTTCTGGCTCCAGAGCGACCGCTACCTCGACCTCGACCGCATCGCCGCCGCAGAGGGCGAGACGGTCACCCTCGAAAACGTACTGCTGGTGAAGACCGCCGCCGGCACCACCGTCGGCCAGCCCTACATCACTGGCGCCAAGGTGGAACTGAAGGTGATGGCCCACCGCCGCGGGCCCAAGATCATCATCTACAAAATGCGTCCCAAGAAGAAAACCCGCCGCAAGAACGGCCATCGCCAGGAGCTCACCCGGGTGATGGTCCAGTCGATCACCGTCGGCGGCAAGCCGATCAGCTGAGCGGGGCCCATCCCCATGGCTTTCATGCCGCCCTTGGCGGTTCACCCCCACCCCTTCCTCCCTCCCCATGGCCCACAAGAAAGGCACAGGCTCCACACGCAACGGCCGCGACTCCAACTCCAAGCGCCTCGGCGTCAAAACCTTCGGTGGTGAAACCGTCACAGCGGGTGCGATCCTGATCCGCCAGCGCGGCACCTCCGTGCTGCCCGGCAACAACGTGGGCCGGGGCTCCGACGACACCCTTTTCGCCCTCACCGCTGGGGTGGTGAACTTCGAGAGCATCAAGCGCGGCCTGCGCAACCGCAAACGCATCCACGTCGCCGTCGCTTGAGCCGCGGCCCGGACTCCAACCCCTCCGCTGTGGTGGCCGCCGT
>CAIZOZ010000565.1 GCA_903934745.1 uncultured cyanobacterium | reverse complement strand
CTGGCCTCCGAATCACTTATATCCGAAGATACCAATCATGCCGCTCATGATGCAGCAAGATGGTGCTTTGAATGCTGACCAGAGCAGCATTAGCCGATCTGGTCAGCTGATCCACGGCGGCGCCATGCACGCCGCCCCGCGACCCTCATGAGCCTGCAGAATGGACTAGTGGTCAGGCTGGGATTGCCGCCATCAAACTGCCCATCTCCAGGGCCTGCAGCCCATAATTCCAGCCAAGATTACTCTTGATGCCAGCCCGTTCGAGGGCTTGTTGCAGCGTATCGGTGGTGAGGACGCCAAAAATCACCGGCACACCGGTGTCACGGGCCACGGCCGCCACGCCCTTGCTCACCTCCGCCACCACCACATCAAAGTGGGGGGTGTCACCGCGGATCACAGCCCCAAGCGTGATCACCACCTGGTAGCGCCCGCTGGCCGCCAACCGCTGGGCCACGAGCGGGATTTCAAAGCTACCGGGCACCCAGGCCACATCCAGCTGGCCGCTGTCTGGGGTGGTGTCGACGCCATGGCGCGACAGGCAATCAAGACAGCCACTCAGCAATTTGCCGGTGACCAGATCGTTGAAACGGGCCACGACCACGGCGATCTTCAGACCAGCCGTGTCGGTGAAGCGACCTTCGAAAACCGTCAAGATTCAGACCACAAAGAAGCTCATGCCCCAGTTGAGCAGCACCAGGGCTACCCAGGCGGCGCTGCCGATCAGGATCAAGCGGTTGGAGCGGCCGCTGTCCTCACTGCTGGCGTAGAGCACCGGCACCGCCACAATCAGGGCAAAGGACATCACCACCAGGGCCAGAACGGTGAGGGTGTTGAGGATCTGCATGGATGAGGGGGCTCGCCGGCCGTATCAGGCAGTGGGCGGATTCTCACACGACAGCCCCGCGCCGCTGGCCCCGACGGGCGCCATCCTTCACATGTTGTGGGGTAGGAGCGGGCGGGGCGGCACTGGGGCTCACCTGGGCCGAGCACCACCGATGGTGGCCCATAAGATAGAGAACCCCACCACCAGTGTCATGGCGGCGCGCTCAGCGGCCCAGGCCCCTGCGGCCCCAGAACAGCTCTCCCTGGTGGCCGATCTGGGGCTGCCGGTGCCCCTGCCGCGTTCCCAGGCGCCCGGCCCAGCCGCGAACGCGGGCGAGGCAGACCACAGACTCGATGACGCGCACTTGAGCGCCGATGCCGCCGCCCGGCCGCGGCCCCGCCAAAGCCCCGCCAGCGCTCTCCCAGCCGCCGACCACACCCCAGCTGCGCTCTCTGGCACTGACGCCGCAGAGTCCCCAGCGCCGCAAGGCAACGAGGCGGACTCCGACCTGCCCCGCTGGCACCACCACAGCCTGATCGAGCCAGCCGCCCTGCCGCCGGTGCTGCGCCACTACGTGGAGCTCAAGGCGGCCCACCCGGAGCGGGTGCTGCTGTATCGCCTCGGCGATTTCTACGAGTTCTTCTTCGAAGACGCCATCCTGCTGTCGCGCCTGCTGGAGCTCACCCTCACCGGCAAGGAGGCGGGCAAGGCCATTGGCCGGGTGCCGATGGCGGGCATCCCCCATCACGCCGCCGAGCGCTACTGCGCCGAACTGGTGCGCCGCGGCTACAGCGTGGCCCTCTGCGACCAGCTGGAAACCACCGCCGCCAAAGGCGCTCTGCTGCGCCGCGACATCACCCGCGTACTCACCCCCGGCACCGTGCTCGAGGAGGGGATGCTGGCCGCCCGCCGCAACAACTGGCTCTGCGCGGTGGTGCTCGCCCACGACGGCAGCAGCGGTCGCTGGGGCCTGGCCGTCGCCGACGTCAGCACCGGCGAGTTCCGCGTCACCGAACGCGACGGCAGCGCCGCCCTGCACCAAGAGCTGCTGCAGGTGGAGGCGGCCGAGGTGATCTGGCCCCATCCACCTGACCCCGGCGCTGGCACCCCGGCCTGGTGTCCGGACAGCCGTCGGCTCACTCCCCAGCCGCGCACCCCCTTTGAAACCCCCCAGGCCCGGGCCCGACTGCTGGAGCGCTTTCGGCTCGCCAGCCTCGCTGGCCTGGGCCTCAGCGAAGTGCCCCTGGCGCTGCGGGCGGCCGGTGGCCTGCTGGCCTACCTCGATGCCACCCAGCCCGGCGACACCGACAGGCCGCCGATCCCTTTGGACATGCCCACCGTCTGGCAGTCCGGCGACCAGCTGGTGCTCGACGCCCAGACCCGCCGCAACCTGGAACTCACCCGCACCCAGCTGGGCAGCTCCCTGCATGGCTCCCTGCTCTGGGCGCTGGATCGCACCGCCACCG
>CAIZOZ010000564.1 GCA_903934745.1 uncultured cyanobacterium | reverse complement strand
GCGGCGAGGCGCCGGCAGCCCCGGATCTGAGCCTCGAATACTGGAGCCTGCAGGCCTGCACCGATGTGGTCAAGGAGGCCACCGGGCTGCAGATGCGGCTGCCGGCCAGTCCTGCCGCGGGGATGATGCCGATCGGCTCGGGCATGACCCAGCCCGGATCTGCGGCTGCGGCTGTGGTCAGCTGAAGCAGGCGGGGATTCGGAGGCTTGCTTGTGCCTCTGGTTTTCCAGCCGCCTAGAAGCGTTTCTGGCAAAGCCCATCTGTGGGTGTGATCACAGTCAAATGTGATCACAATAAAAACTCAAAATCAAGATGGGCGAGACTGGATTCGAACCAGTGACCCCTTCCGTGTGAAGGGCGCCATCCCATTTAGTGGGTAAGGACTGGAGCTGTGTGGGCAGGCAGCGAAAACTTTTGCTCTGTCTTCGTTGCAGGCCCGCAAGCCTCGAGGGTGCTCGGGGGGGCGGAGACGACCTGGGTGGGTCTGGCGTTCCGATGCAGGCTTTGCCTAGGCCCCGATTGGTCTCGATAGGCAGGTGGAGGTATGGGGAAACCATCCAGGTGCCTGCCAGGCTGACCAGCGTCGCCGCATCGCCCCCGAGACCTGATGGAGCCCAACGAGCAGCAGCTGGAACTCCTTGGAGCCCTGGAGGCCCTGGGAGGCTCTGCAGGCAACGGCAAGCTGCGGGAGCTGATGGGCTGGGATGAGCCGACCTACGAGGCCGTGAAGGGGGGCCTCGTGGCCTCCGGTGAGCTGCTCACGGGTCGCGGTCGCGGTGGTTCGGTCAGCCTGGGCAACGGGGATGGTCCGCTGCCCCAGGCTCGATCGACGCCAGGGAACGGCAGTCGGGGCCCCTCAGCGCTGCAACCACCGCCGCCTCCAGGCCCCCAGCCCAGCGGCAAGCAGAACCTCTCGGCCTTCATCTGGTCCGTCGCCGACCTGCTGCGGGGCGACTACAAACAGAGCGACTACGGCAAGGTGATCCTGCCGTTCACCGTGCTGCGCCGGCTCGATTGCGTGCTGGAGCCCACGAAAGAGGCGGTGCTGGCGGAGAAGGAGCTGCGCGAGGGCCAGGGGCTGGACCCGGAGCAGTTTCTGCTGCGGGTGGCGGGGCACGGGTTCTGCAACACCTCAGCCCTGAGCCTGAAGCGGCTGATGGGCGATCAGGACAACATCGGCGAGAACCTGCGCAGCTACATCCAGGCCTTCACGCCGGCGGTGCGCGACATCTTCGAAAGCTTCAAGTTTCACCTGCAGCTGGATGGACTGGATAGCGCTGGGCTCCTCTACATGGTGTGCGAGCGCTTCGCCCAGATCGACCTGCACCCGGAAACGGTGAGCAATGCCGAAATGGGATTGGTGTTCGAGGAGCTGATCCGCAAGTTCGCGGAGCTTTCCAATGAAACCGCTGGGGAGCACTTCACGCCGCGGGAAGTGATCAGGCTGATGGTGAATCTGATCTTCATCGAAGACGATCAGGCCCTCACCCAGAGCGGCATCGTGCGCAGCCTCTATGACCCCACCGCGGGCACCGGCGGCATGCTCAGCGTGGCGGAAGAGCACCTGGTGGGGATGAACCCCTCGGCGCGGTTGGTGCTGAGCGGCCAGGAGCTCAACCCCGAGAGCTACGCGATCTGCAAGGCCGACATGCTGATCAAGGGGCAGGACATCAAAAAGATCCGCTTCGGCAATACGCTTTCAGATGATCAGCTGGGCGATCAGAAGTATGACTATATGCTCTCCAATCCCCCCTTCGGAGTGGAATGGAAGAAGATCCAGAAGGAGGTGCAGCGCGAAGCCGACACCCTCGGCTATGCCGGTCGCTTCGGGCCGGGATTGCCGCGGGTGAGCGATGGCTCGCTGCTGTTTCTGCTGCACCTGATCAGCAAGATGCGCCCGGCCACCGATGGTGGCAGCCGCTTCGGGATCGTGCTGAATGGCTCGCCCCTGTTCACCGGCGGGGCGGGCTCCGGCGAAAGCGAGATCCGCCGCTATGTGCTGGAAAACGATCTGGTGGAGGCGATCATCGGCCTGCCCACCGATATGTTCTACAACACCGGCATCAGCACCTACATCTGGATTCTCAGCAACCGCAAACCGGCGGAGCGCAAGGGCAAGCTGCAGCTGATTGATGCCAGCAGCTTCTGGCAGAAGATGCGCAAGAGCCTGGGCAGCAAACGCAAGGAGCTGAGCCCCGAGCACATCGAGAAAATCACCCGCTTGTTCGGCAATTTCGAGGAAGCTGAATACAACGGAAAGCCGATCAGCCGCATCTTCCGCAGCGAAGACTTCGGCTACCACACGATCACCGTGGAGCGCCCACTACGCGATGAAGCCGGCCATGTG
>CAIZOZ010000563.1 GCA_903934745.1 uncultured cyanobacterium | reverse complement strand
CGGCACGCAAGCGTTTTCTGGGCTTGTTCTGATTCTGGGCTTGTTCTGAGCCGCCGGGCGGGTGCGGTGTTAAGTCAAGAAAATGCTGGCTCTGACTCTGGGTTGAGGGCTGCAGCCAGCCTGGACTCCCTCCCCGGGCCCTCACTCCAGACTGGCCTGGGCGGAGGGGATGGTGGCGGAGGGGGCTTCGAAACGGCCGCGGGCGACGAATTCCAGCCGCAGCTTCAAAAAGGTGATGAACTTTTCATCGCTCGACACCACGGCCGCAGCCGGCCGCGGCACGGCCTGGGCCAGGGCGCCCAGCTCGGGGGCCTCGAGAAAAGCCGGCCGGCGCACCAGCCAGAAATCGATCGGGCGCTGCTGTTCGCCGTAGTTGCGGATCCGCTCGCGCAGCACCTCCTCCAGCGGCTCCTCTTCGCAGAGGAAGGCCTCACTGGCCGCAATGAAGTGGAAGGTGCTCATGGACGCTGGCCGAACAGGGGGTCGCGGCGGGGATTCTGAACCAGCGCCTTCATCTGCCGCACCGCCGTCTCCAGACCCACCGCCAGGGCCCGGGCCACGATCGTGTGGCCGATGTTCAGTTCCTCCATGCCCTCGATCGCGGCAATCGGCTCCACGTTCTGATAGGTGAGGCCATGGCCGGCGTTCACCCGCAGGCCGAGGGAGCGGGCGATGGCGGTGCCCTCGATCAGCCGCGCCAGTTGCTGCGGCTGCTGCGACCATTCGGCTTCGGCGTAGCGGCCGGTGTGCAGTTCCACCCAGCGGCTACCGGTGGCGCAGCAGGCAGCCAGCTGGGCCGGATCGGCATCGACGAACAGGCTGACGCCGATGCCCGCCGCCTGCAGGCGGCCGACCAGCTCCGCCAGGCCATCCGCCTGTGAGGCCACGTCGAGGCCGCCCTCGGTGGTCACCTCCTGGCGCTGTTCCGGCACCAGGGTGACCATGTCCGGCCGCAGGCGCAGGGCGATCGCCTCCATCTCGGCGGTGGCAGCCATCTCGAGATTGAGCCGGGAGCGCACCGTGGCCCGCAACAGCTCCACGTCCCGGTCCTGGATATGGCGCCGGTCTTCGCGCAGATGCACGGTGATGCCGTCGGCACCGCCCAGTTCCGCCAGCAGGGCGTAGCTGACCGGATCCGGTTCGACGGTGCGTCGGGCCTGACGCACGTTGGCGATGTGATCGATGTTGACGCCGAGGCTGGCCATGGACGGGGGCGCGGCAGGTTGCGCAGCGAAGGAGTGAGGTAAACCGTATCGGCCGAAGGTTCAACTGCCCGTGGCTGCCGGGTTCAGGTCGGTTGCAACCCCTAGGTTCGTCTGAGCAATTCCGAGGATGCAGTCGTGTTGGCGGCGCGCAAGGGCCAGTCCACGCCGATGCCCGATCTGGCCCTGGAGCGGCAACGGGGTCTGGGCAGTGGGATCAGCCCCTGGCTGGCCCCTCTGGCCACCCTGGTGACCCAGGATCTGGCCCTGCCCGGTTACTTCAATCGCGTGCGGGTGCTCGATCGGCACCATCTGCCCCTTGATGGCGCCGTGCTGCTGGCCCCGACCCATCGGGCCCGCTGGGATGCCCTGCTGCTGCCCCATGCCGCCGGCCGCCGGGCGACAGGGCGGGATTGCCGTTTCATGGTCACCATCGATGAGATGCGGGGCCTGCAGGGCTGGTTTCTGCATCGCCTCGGCTGTTTCCCCGTCGACCAGGGACGGCCGACCTTGTCGAGCCTTCGCTACGCCATCGATCTGCTCGGGATGGGGCAGCAGCTGGTGGTGTTCCCCGAAGGCAACATTTGCCGTGATGACGGCCCGATCCAGCTGCAGCAAGGGCTGGCCCGCCTGGCCCAGATGGCGGCGGCCCAGGGAGTGGCGGTCTCGGTGGTGCCGGTGGGCATCGCCTACGGCCATGCTCAGCCGCGCCTGGGCGATGGCGCCGCCCTCTGCTTTGGCCCCCCCCCTGGTGCCCCGCGGCCAGGGGCGCGATGCCGCCCGCCGCTTCACCGGGGACCTCAGCCAGGCGATGCAGTCGGCCGAACAAGCGGCCCGCAGCGCCGTCGGTCGGCCGATCGATCGCCCGTAGAGTTCGCCCCTCCCTTTCGGCGGCACCGTGACCAGGCCTGATTCCCGCAACGTCTCCGGCCCCAGGGCTCCATTCCGCCTCCAAGGCAGGGTTCTGGGGCTGGGCCTTGGCCTGCTGTCCCTGGTGGCTCCCTTCACCGCCAGCGGCGTCCGTGCCCAGAGCGAGGCGGCGGCTCCGCCCTCGGCTGCTGGGACAGCCTTTGATGTGGCGGCCGTGCGCCAGCTGTTGGTTCGCGGCGATGCCGCCGCTGCCGCCGGCAATCTGGTGGAGGCCCGTCGCCTCTACGACGACGCCCGCGTCGCCAGCAAGCAGCTCTCGGGTTTCTACCGCACGATCGCCGGCGCCTTCCGCGGCCTTGATGCCCGTATCCCCCGGGAGATGGACGACAAGGGTCGCCAGTCGATCGAGCTGCTGGCCGAATCGAACATGCGTCTGGCCGCTCTGTTACGCCGCCAGGGCCAGCCGGAGGTGGCCGTGCCGTTGCTGGTGGAGGTTCTGACTGCCACCACGCCGGCCTCCGCCCAGGGCCGCAAGGCCTACCAGCAACTGGTGGAGATCGGCTTCGTCACCACCCCCTATGCCGCCGGTGCGACTGCTGGCAACTAGATTCCCGCTTCCCCCCTGTCTCCCCGCTGCGTCATGGTTCAACCGGATCAGGTCAGGGATGCCATCCGCCGCGCCCTGCCCGATGCCGCCGTGGAGGTCGAGGATCTCACCGGCGGTGGGGACCATCTCCAGGTGAAGGTGGTTTCCGCCGCCTTCGCCGGTCTCAACAGGGTGCGCCAGCACCAGCTGGTTTACGGCGCCCTGCGCAGCGAACTGGCCACGGAGGCAATCCATGCCCTGGCCGTGCAGACCTCCACTCCCTGAATGCATCCATCCATGGACCCGAACACCCAGCAACGCATTGCCACCCTGGTCACCAGCAGCCCTGTGCTGGTGTTCATGAAGGGCACGAAACTGATGCCTCAGTGCGGTTTCTCCAACAACGTCGTGCAGATCCTGCATGCCCTTGGGGTGTCGTTTGAAACCTTCGATGTGCTCTCCGATCCCGAGATCCGGCAGGGCATCAAGGAGTTTTCCGACTGGCCGACCATTCCCCAGGTGTACGTGAAAGGCGAATTTCTCGGCGGCTCCGACATCCTGATCGAGATGTACAACAACGGAGAGCTACGCGAAAAGCTCGAGGTGGCCCTGGCCTCCTGAGCCGCAAGCTCGGGCTCAACGCCGTCCGCTTTCGAACAGGGTGCGCCGATCCCCATCGGCACCGACGAAGGCGGATGGATCCCTGATCCAGCGATCGATCAGCTCTTCCAGGCGTCGCTGGGAGAGGGGGTCAAGCACGGCGGTGCGCCGTAGGGCGTGCAGATAGCCGTCGGCATAGAGCCTCAGCTCGCCGGGACCATGGTGGCCGTGAGCCAGCTCCTGGCAAGCGTCGCAGAGCGACTGAAAATGGCGGATGGCGTCGGGATGTTGCAGAGATGTCATAGGGCCTCCAGCCCGCCGGCTCATTCTGTCGTGTGGCGCTGCAGTCGGTGTGGCTGCCAGGGGCCTGGGGCTGGTCGGATCACCGCCCCGATCACCGCCTTGATCCCCCCTTGATCCCCGCTTGCGTCAGCAAACCATGGCGCAAGCAGCCAACGGCAGCAGCTGATGCTCGCTTTGTGCCGAAAACACCGTTAAGTTGGTACCGATTTGATGATCGGTCACGATGTTGGGGGATGCTTGCAACAAGATAAATCTCCTTGACAGCAAGCCTTCATCCCCGACGCTTAGGCTTTCCGGATGGTGCAACAGTCGGTGAGCGAATCCGCAGGCCATCCCAAGCGTGTGTTGGTGGTGGATCCCCATGCCACCTTGCGTACCGTGCTGGCGCAGCGCCTTCGCCAGGATGGCCATCTGGCGGCGGCAGTGGCCACGGCCCGGGAGGCCGTGGAGATTTGTCAGGACCAATCGCCCGATCTGCTGGTGAGCGCCGAACTGCTGGAGGAAACCTCGGCCCTGCGTCTGGCCAACCAGCTGCATTGCTCGGTGATGGTGCTCACAGCCCGTTCCGGCTCCGAACCGGTGGTGGCCCTGCTGGATGCCGGTGCCGACGATGTGTTGCGCAAACCCTTCGGGCTGGAAGAGCTGGCGGCTCGCTGCCGCACCTTGTTACGTCGCAATGGCAGTGGCCTGCAGGAGCGGGTCTGCGTCGGTCCCTTGGAAGTGCACCTCTTGCTCCGCCAGGTGACCCTGCGGGATCAACCGGTGGAGCTCAGCCCCCGGGAGTTCGCCTTGCTCTGCGCCCTGTTGATGCCGCCTGGCGTTGTGCGCACCCGTCAAGAGTTGCTGCGCATGGCCTGGCCTCCCTTCAGTGGCGGCCCCCGCTCCGTCGATACCCAGGTGCTCACCCTGCGCCGCAAGCTGGAGCAGGCCGGCCTCGGCGATGGTGGCGGCATCGAGACGATGCGGCAACAGGGCTATCGCTTCAGCCTCGACACCCTGCCCGATCAGGACGACGCCCCCATGGCACCGCCGCCGAGCCTGATGGCCAGCCACTCACCCGCCAGACGCCTGAGTTGAGCTGAGCAGCCTCATCTGCCCTGCTCAACGCAACGTATTTTTCAGCTGATGACCACGACCGTCAAGCCTGTCGATCGAGTTTGATTGCAGCGGTTCGGCGCTCCGCCAGGTGAGCCCGCCTCAGCGGGTGAAGGCGAGCTGTCGGGCCTCGCCCCATGGCCCCAGGCGTGCGGACTGCGGATCAGCTCATCGTGCTGAGGTCTTGGCCTCATCAGATTCCCTTGACGATCTCCAGTTCAGCCGAAGTTGCCAGCTTGTTCAGAGTGGATACCGAGCTCATCAACCGGCGCTAGCTGAGGTGAAGACGCCTTTCCCACTCAGCACGGACCATGCACAACAGGCGTCTGGAGATTTTCACCAGCTGGATCAGACGATGCCGCGGCGGCCACGCGTTTCCAGCTCCACCATGCGCTGCAGGTAGCCCTCCTGCTCCAGCAGCTCCTGAAAGCCGCCGCGCTGGGAGATGGTGCCGTTTTCGATCACGATCACCTGGTCGGCATTGCGCAGAGTGGAGAGGCGGTGGGCGATGGCGATGCGGGTGATGCCGAGCGAATCGATCGTGTTGGAAATTTGTTGCTGGGAGATGGTGTCAATGGCGCTGGTGGCTTCATCCAGCAGCAACACCTTGGGCTTGGGCAACAGGGCGCGGGCCAGGGCCAGGCGCTGACGCTGGCCGCCGGAAATGTTGCTGCCTCCATTGAGGATGTGGGTATGGAGTCCAAGGGGCATGCTGCGCACCTCTGACGCGATACAGGCCTGCTCCAGGGCCGCCCAGACCGCAGATTCAGCTTCCGTACGTCCACCTTGAACCACATCAAGAATGGTGCCGTCATCGAGTCGCGCATCCTGGATGACGATACCGAGTTGTCTGCGGTAGGCACGAATTGCCAGTAGCGGCAGGGGAATGTGATCCACCAGGATTTCGCCAGAGCTGGGAATCATCAGACCGGTGATCAGCTTCAACAATGTTGATTTGCCAGCACCGCTGGGGCCGGTGATCGCCACATAGGACCCGGCCCTGACTTCGAAGTTGAGATTGACGAATGTTCTGTGGTTACTGCCAGGAAACTGGAAGGACAGATCGCAGATCGAGAAGTTACCTTGTACTTCATGGTGAATGGCCTCGGGTTCATATCCGCTTTCGACAGGCTGATACAGAACAGGCTCACATCGCTTCCACAGAGAAATAACATTGGAGAACACGTCGGCAAGAGCGCTTGTGGCTGAGGAAACCGCTGCACAAAAGGCGATGAAAGCCGCGTAAAAAGCGATGAATGAAGCGATCGATGAGGGATTGGAAAAATCTGCTGGGGATGTGATCACTTGGATGATCACAACTGCAAAGAGCAACAGAGAGCCGGCCATGCTCAGCAGATTGGTCGCCAGCTCAATGAGCTGGGAAAAGGAGGTGGAGCGCAGGTTTGCATCGGCATACTCCGTAAACAGAATCATCCAGCGCTTCAGGACAAAGGCTTCACATCCGAGTGTGCGGATCTGGGCAATGCCGCAAAGTGATTGGTAGGCGAAGTTTGCGATTCTTGCCATCTGGGGATTAATCTCATCCTGAATCGAGATGGCGATGCGTGCAATCTGGAAAATAGCCGCATACACAATGACAACAAGCGCTGAAGACCAAAGAGCAAGCCTGGGGCTGTAGCTGAACATCAGCACGAAGAATGCCAGGGAGAACAGGGCAGAAAGCAGGCTCTTAAGCGTGCCAGCATTGATCTGGCTACGGATGCGATAGATGGCGGTGACGCGCGAGTTGATATCGCCGATGCTCTGACTCTGAATGAATAGGAGTGGTAGTTTTGTGAGCCGGTCCCAGAGGGCTGTCTGCAGGCGTAGATCGGAGATTATTTCCAGTCTCAAGGCCATCAGGCCTTGCACGTACTGACCAGAGATGGAAGCCATAATGATCAGGCTCACCACAACCAAGCTTTCAAGCAGCAGCGTGTAGTCGGTTTGGGGCAGAACTTGCGAAACAAGAATGTTGGTGAGGATAGGAATCGAGAGGCTGAATCCCACCACAACCAGTGAGATCGCCAACAGTGCCACGATGGCCGCCATGTCCGTGCCGTAGGTGAAGCGCAGCACATCCCAGGGTCCCTGCAGCGTTGCCGGCAACAGCGGATAGAGTTCGATGGCCTGGTGATGCAGGGCTGGCAGCCCACCCCTGAGCGGTACCACCTGGCCATCCACAGCGGTGAGCACCTGGTTGCGTTGGCCAGAGCGGCTGAGCAGATAGGGGGTGTGATCACTGGCGCTGAACAGAATCAGCAGCTGGTATTCGCCCTTTTCAAGATTCGTGGGGAGTGCGATGGTACGATTATAGATATCATTGTGCTCCAGCAAATCTAGAAAGCTCCCCGGATAGGCATGAATCCGGTAGCTCGTCATACCGAGGAGCCTGAGGGCCTTGCTGAGCAGCAGCATGCGGCTATCGCCATGCGTTTCTGCCGGTCTCTGGCGGTTCAGGCGATACAGGCTGCGATCGAGGCTACCGAGCAACTGGTGCGCTGGCCCTTGATCAGGCGGTGGGTCGGCGCTGGGTTGGAGTCGGTGCATCAGCTCAATGGCCCTGCAGCTGGCCTTCGGCCAGCACCAGACGCTGAAAGGCACCCTGGCGGGCCAGCAACTGGTCCGGGGGGCCCTGCTCCAGCACCCTGCCCTGCTCCAGCACAATGACCTGATCGCTTTGCTTGGCGGCATTGAGACGGTGGGCGACGCTGATGACGGTGATGCCCAAACGCCTCAAAGCAGCCAGCACATGTTCCTCGGTTCTGTTGTCCAGGGCACTGGTGGCTTCATCCAGCAATAGAATGGTGGGCTTATGAATTAAGGCTCGGGCTATTTCCAGTCGCTGACGCTGGCCACCACTGAGATTGGTGCCATTGTCTTTCATGATTGCATTATAAGACTCACCATATTTCATAATGTCATCGTGAAGATCGGCAGCCATGGCAGCTCTGACAACATCGGCGTGACTGCAGTCCGGACGCCAGAGCTTGATGTTGTCCTCGAAAGAAGTATTAAAGACAAAGACATCCTGGGGCACATAGGCGAGGGAGGAGCGGATCGTCGGATCCGGAATCGTCATCCATTCGCGACCGGCGATGCGGTAATGGCCTGAGCTCGGCCGATAAAAACCAGCAAGCATCCGGATGATCGTTGATTTGCCAGAGCCACTGCTGCCAACCAGTGCCAGATGCTCCCCCGGATTCACTTGGATGTTGAGATTACAGATGTAAGCCTCATCAACAGGGCTAAACGCATAATTGACGTTCTCAAGTTCAATTCGACCCACCAGCTTTTGGCTTTCAAGTGGCAGATCAGAATAGCGAGAAAAGCCTCTTAGATAGGGATCACGTGGTGCCGTCGCGAGGTCGTGATAGCGGCGCAGCTTACCTTGCGCCTGCTGCCAACTATTGCTGATGTTTGGAATCTGATAAATAGCATTGTTGATTTGTGATTGTAGAAAGAGGAAGGCCAGCAGGGCCCCCAGCGACAGGGAGCCTTGGATGATCAGCAAACCGCCGACGCCAAGCAGGATGGCCGTAATCGCGAAGACGGATCCATTCACCGAAAGATCCGATCGGATTGCTAGTCTACCAATAATCTGTGTTTGACGAATTCCTTCGAGATAATGCCACTGAAATTCCCTTAAAAAATTAAACTCCAGCCCAGATGACTTGATTGACTCAATATTGGCGATTGCTTCAATCCCCTTGGATCCTGCCTGGTTGCCTTCTGACGCAAGGATGTCGTTATTAACAGATAGGCCCAGTGCAATCCAAACATTGTAGGCTATGGCCAGAATGAATCCTGTCAGCAGCAACAGGAACAGGATGGGAGAGATCAGCGAGGAGAAAACAATCATCAGAACGCCTGTCCACAGTTGCAGGCATGCCGATCCAATGCGATTAACGACCAGATTGGGAATATACATGGCAAAGCTCATCCTTCCAGCCAGCTCCGAGCTGCTGCGTTGAAGGTAGTAGGGGAAATCGGCTGAGAAGGCATATTCAAAGATGTCGGCAGCAAAGCTGCGGGTCAACACATAGTTGACCCGCCTGATCATGAGATTGCGAAACAGGCTCAGCAGCAACCAGAGTGCCACCGCCATCAGAACCAACCACAGGATCGGCAGCCCAAAGGACAGCCGCTGCTGCTGCAGAAAGCCATCAATGAACTGGGAGGTGCTGCCGGCAATCATCAACAGGGGGATAACAGCGGCGCTGGCGATCAGCGTCAGCAGGGCCAGTTCAGCGCTGAGGGGCTGTAGTAACCGCAGCAGCACAGTCCAGATCGAGGGGGGTGTCCCCTGAGGCTGGAAGTCTGGACCGGGCTGCAGCAGCAGGATCTCGGCGGCCTGGAGCTGCTCTGGCTGGATCCGTAGGCTGCCTCGAGCTGTATCGAACACCTCCAGGCCATCGCGACGCCAGCGCACCAGAACGATGTAGCGGTTGTCCTTGGTGTGCACAATCGCCGGCAATCGGCCGGATCGTTCCAGCTCCAGCAGTGACTCCGGCCCCACCTTCAGCTGCTGTTGGCTCTGCAGGCCATGCAGCCGGGCCGCCGCCAGCAGTTTGGCTGGCGTGGTGCCATCTCGGGTGACGCCACAGTCATTTTTGATGGCTGTCAGCCCCAGATGCCGGCCATGGAAGGCAAGAATGATGCCGAGGGCGACAGCACCGGATTCATTGGGCTCAGATTCCAGAATTGCGTTGATTCGACGCTGGCGGGTGAGTCGCTGAACTTTCATCACGGCGCACCCTGGCTGTTCGGCGCAATTGCTTGCTGGCGATGGGGTGAGCGACTGAGAGGACTGACCCCTGAAGTCTTAAGGATGAACGGGATCAGGAGGCTGATGGGGGACACCCGCCGGGCTGTGATCTGAAGGTTCAGTTGATTTCCCGAGCTGATTGGGAAAGGTGGCGAACCCGGTGAAGACCAGCGAAACCCGCCATGATTAGGCTCCTGATCACGGGGATCACGCTGGAGGATCAAATCAACCCGCACAGGATTTTCAATCATGGAGCTCACCTCCTTGGCGATGGCCACTGAGCCGATGCGTTCGGCGATCTGCTGGAGGTTGGAGGGGAGATTATTGACTTTCTGGACCTTGCCCATGATGCCACCGAACTGGGCGCGATCCATGCCCACTGGCGTTACAAGCACAGCCATGTCCGTGTTGATTTGTTGGGCATCTCTCTGGCTCAGATATCCGGGGATGTGATCGGGTAACTGGCTGAGCTTGACTGCTGAGACATTCATAACCGTGTCTTCGGCATGCACCAGACTGAACTGAGGACTGTTAAGATTGACAATGTAGAGAGGCTTTTTGGCGAACAAAAAACACTTGTCAATATAGTCAAGAAGATCACTGCGCAACTTAACCAGCGCCTTTTGCTGATTTACTTCGTTTTCTGTTTGCTCGTGTGAATTAATGGCAATTTCCTGAGCATGGGAGATGATTGCTGTCCGGACATCGTCCACCCTGGCCTTTTGTCTAAGGACATTTTCGCGACTGGCATAGCCTGTACCAAATAAGGCTGAAATTTTCTCGAGGTGTTCGCTTTCTGATTTAACTTGTTGCCTAAGAATTGACAGTTTTGCATTTATCTTATTGCTTATTCTCTTGAGCTCTTCACTTTTGCTGGTGAACATAATGCTTTCCTGGCTATAGGAAAGAAGACTTTTGGTTAGGTGATTGCGGCTGGGGGGAGAGTCAATCCAGGCCAGCACCTGGCCGGGGGGCACCATGTTTGGATAGGTGTTATTGAGGTCTAGCCTGGGGCCGCTGGTACGGGTGGCGAGTAGTTCTCTGATGAGTTCTAGCGCCTCGGACTTTTCAATTGCATCTTGATCCTTGGTGATTTGGTAGAGGCGCTTGAACAGCGGCTGACTGATTAACTGAGAAGCGGTAAATTGGTAATAAATGCGTCCTTCGGCATTGGCAACAATTGCGTCCACATCACCTAGTCTGAGCATGTAGGCAATACCGTTGGCATAGATCGGGATTCGTGCAAAGCAGGCCCAAGCAATGCCAGAGAAGCTGATCAGTAAGCTGATGATGATCGAGAACCGCAAAGGTATCGATAACAACTTCACCGCTGCAGGCGAGGTCCTGGCTTGAATGGGCTCAGCAGGATCGATTTTATTATTCATGGTTGTGCCTCGTCAAACGAACGAATATCCCGTAAAATTTGATCACTTTGCCTGGCTGGCCATTGAGCCGAATAGCGATAGAGTTCAGCCAAAGAGTTGCTATAACTCAGCTGTATGTCCTTGAGATTCTGCGCCGCTTCCGCCAGCAGCTGGGTGGCCTGGATCAAGTCTGCCATGTCGCCGATTCCAACTTGGTATCGCTTATCAGCTACTTTTAGCGCTATTTCAGATTCGACACAGGCTTGGCTTGCCCCAGATAAGGCGAGCTTCGCTGTCCGATAGCTCATATAACTGCGACGAACCTGATTGGCTATGTTAAGGCGGTTTTCCTGGGCCTGACTCTCGAACACTTTGGCCTGGAAATCCGCTTGCCGTGCTTCGGCATTGCGGATGCCACCATCAAGGAAATCCCAGCGCAAGCCCAATCCGAGCCTGGCATCCGTGCTGTGCTGTCTGCTGAAGTAAGGCGCTGGATCCTGGGCCACGTTGCCAGCGAAGGTTCCCTGTCCGCGATAGCCATAGGCTGTGCCTGTGAGCATCAATACGGGTAGATAGGTGTTGACAAGCCGGCGTGCATCCCACTGGTAGGCCGAAGCTTCGGCCAGGCTCGCCTGGATCTCTTCTCGCAATTGCAGTCCCTCCTGGATCGTGGCCTCCAGGCTGAGGGGCCAGGGGGGCGGCTCCTCGGGCGGATCCAGAGGCAGCACCGCACTGCCGGGAGTCAGGCCCATGTTGGTCGCCAGATTCGAAGCATTGTGGGTTTGCTGCTGGTAGAGCAGGACCAGATGGGTCAACTGGTTGAGCATTTGTGTCCGCTTCTCTGCCACATCGCCGATGTTGGTCATACCGGCTTTCAACTGGGCATTGATCATCGCCACCTGCTTTGCATTCTCACGTAAAATCCTCTCGTAAACCTGGATCAGTCGCTCTGTTTGTTGCAGGGTGTGGTAGAGAATCTGGGTATCAAGAACAAGACTGCGGGCCACCGCATTAAATGTCAATTTCTGGGCGCTGAGGCTGGCGCTGGCACTGTTGATAGCGGGTTGTCGCGTGGGATCAAAGAAACTCCAGCTCAGAATCAGCCCCAGCGACGCATTGCCATAGTTGCTGTAATTGCTGTAACTGCTGTTATAAGTGCTGGTTGCAAAAGTGCTGCTGTTGCTGTTCGGGTACTTGGCTACGGTTGTTTCGAAGACCTGCCCCAACATGGTCGTGTCAGGGTCGGCCTGCACCGCCGCCGTTGGCCACCAGCGCCGCCGATTGGCCGTCAGGTTCCACGCCCTGGCCTGGATCTTGGCGAATGAGGCCTGAAGTGAGGGATTGTGGCGCAGGGTGGAGCTGATTGCTTCTGCCATCGATACCCGCTGGCTCCCCTCCAGCAGACTGCGGAGCTCCCGTAGTTCTGGGGGTGAGGCCTCTTCGCGGACTGCGCCCCTGGCGCCGGGCTGGACCAGAGCCAGCGCCACCATTCCAGACCAAACCAATCGATACGACCCGGCCCATCGCCCCTTCAGGACCATGGCCATCGCTGCCGGGCCGGGTGGGGAACGCGATCCACTGCAAGCCTGTGGCCGGCTGCAGTCTTGTTGGAGTCGCCGTAGCTCGCTGCCAGGAGCATGTGCACAGACCACCTGCTCGTGGCTGGACTGCCGTCGACCTTACAGCGTGGCTTTCAGTCTTCAAGGCTCAGTCTTCAAGGCTCAACCTCCGGATGCTCGACCGCATTTTTAAAGCTTGACGTCCCTGTCCGATCCAGGGTCTGAGTCTCGGGGGGCGGCCTGTGGGCCGCGTGGGTTGTCGCAGAGCCAGCTTCCCCTGGCTGGGCTGCGTCGCCAGTACGATCCCGGCTGAACACCCTGGTCATGCCGGGCTTCCCAGCCCAGCCCTTGGACCTTGCGTCCCGGGCCGCGTCATGGGACTTGGTTCGGCCAAGGTTCTTCCCGTCCCGCACCGACTGGGACACCAGCACCCCGATGGATTCGATTCCGATCATGGACAGCCAAGGCGCTCCGCTGGATGCGATCGAAATCACGGGGATTCGCTGCTACGGCTACACCGGCTATTTCCCGGAAGAGCGGGTCCTGGGCCAGTGGTTTGAGCTCGACCTCACCATCTGGATGAATCTTGCGCTCACCGGCGCCGACGACCAGCTGGAACACACCCTCAACTACGCCGACGTGGTCGACCGGGTCACCATCCTGCGGGAGACCTCGCGATTCAAAACGATTGAACGCCTTAATTCGGTGATCATCGAGGCGGTGCTCGCCTTTGAACCGGTGCGGACGGTGCATTCACGCCTGGTGAAGGTGTCTCCACCGATTCCTCGCTTCCAGGGCCGCATCGCCATCGCCATGACCCGCTCCAAGGGCGAATCCTGCTGACCCTCCGCCAACGCCATGCAGTTACCTCCAGAACCGCTCCAGCAGGCGGCCATCGCCCTCGGCAGTAACCTGGGCGCAAGCCGTGCCAACCTCGAAGGGGCCCTCGCAGCCCTGGATCAGAGCGCCGGTGTGCGTGTGCTGGCGCGCTCCAGCTGGTATCGCAGCGCCCCGATCGGCCCAGTGCAGCCGGATTATCTCAATGGCTGCGCCGTGCTGGAGGTCAGCCTGCCGCCGGAGGCCCTGCTCGATCTGTTGCTGGCGACGGAGCAACGCTACGGGCGCGTCCGGGCCGAGCGCTGGGGGCCTCGCACCCTCGATCTCGCCCTCATTTTCTACGGCCAGCTGCTGCTGGACAGCGAGCGACTGCAACTTCCCCATCCCCGCATGGCGGAGCGGGGCTTTGTGTTGCTGCCGCTGGCGGAGATTGCCGCGGAGTGGCTCGATCCGGTCTCCGGCCGTTCGGTGCGGCAGCTGGCTGCGGCGCTTGTTGATCCGGGCGATGTGCAGCGGCTGGAGGAACCCTGTTGATGATGGGTGAGCCAGCACAGCGGCAGCGCCGAGCCTGCTGGCGTGTGGTCAGTGATCTGGACCACACCCTGATCGAGGCTGGCGGCGAGAGCCTGCTGGCGGGTGACTGCCTGCGCCAGTTGCACCAAAGCGGTATCCCCACCCTGCTGGCCTCCAGCAAGACGTTCG
>CAIZOZ010000562.1 GCA_903934745.1 uncultured cyanobacterium | reverse complement strand
GCGATCCCCAGGGGGCGGTGGGACTGGCCCTGGTGGCCCTGGTGCTGGTGAGTGTGCTGGTGGCGGCCGAACAGCACCTACGGCGCCGCAGCCGCCGCTGGAGCCTGGGTGGCGGGGGCGACAGCAGCCAGGGCTGGCAGCTGCAAGGCTGGCGCGCTGTGGCGGCCCAGCTGCTCACCGCCCTGCCGCCCCTGGCCAGCCTCGGTCTGCCCCTGCTCTGGGCCGGCCTCAGCTGGGACCAATTGCAGGGGGAAGCGAGCGCCGAACTGGCCAGCCTCAGCCTGCGCAGCCTCGGCCTGGGATTGGGGGCGGCCCTGATCACCACCGGCATGGCCCTGATTCTGACCATGGCCCATCGCTGGATTCCCCTGGCCGCGATGCAACGGCTCAGCTTCGTGGCCGGCATGGGCTACGCCCTGCCGGGGGCCGTGCTGGCGCTGGCGCTGCTGCTGCTGGGCGGCCCCCTGCAGCTCAGCCCCCTGCTGCTGCTGGTCTGGGGCTATGGCGACCGTTTTCTGGCCGTCTCCAAGCAAGGTCTGGACGCCGCCCTGGAGCGCATCCCACCCAGCCTCGATGAAGCCGCCACCGGGCTGGGCTGCAGCTGGAGCGGCGCGGCCCGAAGGGTGCAGCTGCCGCTGCTGCGGGGCCCGCTGCTGGTGGGAGCGCTGCTGGTGTTTGTGGATGTGGTGAAGGAGCTGCCGCTCACCTTCGCCCTGCGCCCCTTTGATTTCGACACCCTGGCGGTGCGGGTGTATCAGTACGCCAGCGATGAGCGGGTGGGCGCGGCCCTGCTGCCGGCCCTGCTGATCCTGCTGCTGGGCCTGGTCGCCTCCCTGGCCCTGATGCCGGGCCTGGATCAGGCGGCCAGGGGCGCCGATTCCACCAGGGCCGGGGCCAGCCGCAGACCGGGCTGATCCCTGGGCACCACCAGCAACTGCTGCTGGCGGATGCGGGAAATCAGCCGGGTGGTGGTCACCCGGGTGGTGCCGATCAGCTCGGCGATGCGGTCATGGGTGAGCCGAAACGGCAGGTCGCACCAGGGGCCGCAACGGCGGCCCAGACGCCGCACCAACAGACTGAGCAGGGCATGGAGCCGCTGCTCGGCATTGCCGAGATGGCGGATGCGCAGCAACTGCAGCGTCCATTCATTGACCGCATCGAAGCCCTGACCCTGCTGCGACTCGGCATCGCTGCGAAAGCTGAAGGGCGTCAGCGCCTCCACACACACCCCTTCACTGCAGAGGCGATCGCCGCAGAGATAGTCGCCGCTCTGCAGGAAGGCCAGGGTCATGCCACCGGTTTCCTCACAGGGACAGAACACCCGGGCCACACCCTCAAGCACCTCGAGGGTGTGGCCGGCAGGACGCAGGGCCGGATCAATCAACAGGGCCTGCCCCACCGGCAGGCGCACGATGGCCTGGGAACGGAACGAGCGCTGGCGAAGGCTCATGGAATCAGGAGAAGACAACAGCTGAGCCAATGGAGGGCGACCACGAAGGAACATCCGCAAGCCCGGATCCGGTGACGGGTGACCGGGCCAGCGACAAGCCGCCGCAGCGACTTGTTGAGAATGGCTCGCAACGTAGCCGAATCACCGGCCTTTTGCAAGCGATTCTCATTAGCGGCAAGGCGGGGTGGCTGGCGTCCTGGGCAAGTCCCGGCCTGGCAGGGCCTTCACCAGCCAGGAACCGGACGCCGGAAAGCAGCACATCGCCTCCGGTACTTCCCCCTCCCATCGAGCCCCTGTCGCTGCTCCCCTGCCGATCCGCCGGGATACCGATCCGCCGGGATACGGGGCAGCCGAGATACGGACCTGCCGGGCCGCTGAGCGCTTGAGACGCCCGCCGCTGGCCCCAGGGATGGGCGCGCACCATCAGGCTGAAGGTCATCAGGGCGACAGGCCAGAGCGCCAGTCCAGGGCCACCAGCCTCAGATCAGCAACAGGCGGTCGAGGAATTGCTTCCAGCTCAGGCCCCGCAAAGCCTGGTCGCCGAACAGGTGCTGCTGCTCCCTGGGCTCCAGGGGCGGCTGGCCGACACTGCGCAGCAGCCGGTTCAGTTCGGTGGCATCCAGGCGGTCATTGCCATCGCCATCGATCGGCAGCAGGTACTGCAACAGCCGCTCCTCGCCGGCACGCAGCCGACGCAGCCGCAGCATCAGCTCGCTGAACTCCACCACATCGACGCTGCCATCGCCGTCGAGATCGATGGCCGCCAGCACCAGCGCCAGTTGCTCCTGCCCCACCCCAACGGCGCCGGCGACACGGTCCTCCAGACCGGTGGCCAGTTCGCACACACTGAGCCGGCGGTCGCGGTTGCGATCGAGCGAGCCAAACAGAGCCTCCAGCTCCGCCACCTGGGCCGGCTCGGCCTGGGCCAGCAGCGAGGGATAGCGATCCCCGGCCAGGGAGCCGCGCAATTGGCGGCGAAAATCGGCCATCAGGCGGCGGGCGACATCAAAACGATGGCGATGCTCCTCGGGCGTGAGGATCGAATGCAGGCCCACCGGCACCAGGGCCGGCTGGGTGCGCCGCAGCACCAGCAGCGTCAGCAGGGTGGCGACGATGAAGGGCAAGGTGAGCAGCGGCAACGGCTGGCCCGCCCCCGTGAGCAGACCGAGCGGAGCCGCCAACGGCATCGTCAACAAGCTGGAGAACGCCGCCGCCCCCAGCCCCGCGATCAGGCTGAGGCGGTTGAGGGGATAGAAAATGCCGGCCACGGCGATGGCGGTGAGCACGCCGTTGTAGCTCCACAGGCCCTGGGCCACGCTCGCCGCCGGAGCGCCCAGCAGCAGGCCGGTGACCGCTCCCACCAGGCCACCGGCCAGACCCACCAGGGCTGCCAGCGGACTGGCGATCGCCACCGCCAGCAGCACCACCGTGCCACTGAGCACTCCCGGCAGCAAGAACACCTGGCCGAAGCCTGTGGGCAGGGCCTGCAGCAGGGCCAGCAGCGGACCGTGAACCAGCACTGGCTGGCTGGCCGGCAGCAACTTCAGCTCGGGATGGGCCAGGGCGGAGGCCAGCAGCAGCAGCGCCCAGCTGACCAGACAGAAGGGCAGGGTGAGCGGCGGCAGGCCGAAGCGCCGCACCAGCCAGCGGCCCAGCCCATCCACCAGCAGCGTGGTGAGGCCGGCCCCCAGCAGCACCAGCAGCAGCCAGAGCCAGGGCCTGGTACCAGAGTCAAGATCGGCGAAGCAGGCCACCGCACTGCCCACCAGCGCCCCGTTGAAGCCGTAGATGCCATGGCGCCGGGCCTGGCGATCAGCGCCGATCGCCCGGGCACAGAGCTGGGCCGCCACGATGCCCAGCAAGGTGAACCCCGAGGCCCAGAACGACTGCAAGGTCATCGCCAGCAGCAGCAGCAGTCCGCTGAGCGGATTGTTGATGAAGATCACCTGGCCGCAGCTGCGCAGCCCACTCACCAGGGAGCGGGCCAGCGGCTGCCGGCCCCCCAGGCGGCCGAGGCCGGGCAGGGTGCCGCTGCTGGGCAGCAACCGCTCCAGCCGCGACGGCACAGCCGGCTCAGGCGCCAGAAAGCCTTGCAGCAACTCGTGGGCGATCAGGGGAGAAGAACCGGAAGACATGGCACGGCCAGGCAGAGATCAGACGGAGACAGGGCAACAGCGGGCAACCAGGCCAGAAGCCTGGCCGCTGGCCAGACCAGAAGCCAGGCCAGAAGCCAGGCCAGCGGCCAGGACATCCCGGGGCGCGGCTCCTCAGGGAGCTACAGCCGCTCCTCCAGCACTTCCAGCACCCCCTGATAGATGCCGAGCGACACCTCCGCCAGGGAATTGAGCGTGTCGAGATGGGGGTTGATCTCACAGATCTCCCAGCAGCACACACGCGGATCCCGCAGCAAGGTGCGGTTGATCTCCAGGGCCTCGTGGGCCCAAAGCCCGCCCAGCACCGGCGTGCCGGTGCCCTTGAAAATCGTGGCATCCATGCTGTCGACGTCGAAGCTCACATAGATCAGGTCACAGTCGGCGAGGTAATCGAGACAGCGCCGGGCCGCCGCCTCGCCACCGCAGCGCCGCACCTCCTCGGTGCTGACAATCGGCAGTCCGAAGTCGCGGATCGTGGCCTCCTCGGCCGGTTCGGTGTCGCGGACACTCACATAGATCAGATCTCGCAGCTGGATCGCCGGCGAGCCGGTGCCGGTGAGGCTCTGGCACCAATCCCACAGTTCCGCCGTGGCCGCTTCCGGCGCGTTGATCGCGTGGTGGGCGTTGTCATGGCCGCTGGCCACCGCCAGCGGCATGCCGTGCATGTTGCCCGAAGGCGTGGTGTAGGGGGAATGGATGTCCGCATGGGCATCGATCCACACCACCCCGAGACGACTGTCGGGATGGGCGCGGCGCAGGCCGGCGATCGTGCCGGCGGCGGTGGAGTGATCACCGGCCAGCACCACCGGAAACAGGCCGCGCTGCCGGGTGGCGGCCACCAGCTCGGCCGCCTGCCCCATCACCTCGGCAATGACGCGGATATGGCGGGCGTGGGGTGTGAGCTCACCGCCACTGATCTCGCTGGCGCGGGCACGGGGCTGCTGCTGGCTGATCTCCTCAATCAGCTGGTCACGGATGCGGCGCAGATCCTGCTGGCGCTGGGCCGCCTGCTTGAGCATCTCGATGCCGGAGCCAGCTCCCGGAATGCCGGCGCCGAGATCGCAATCCACCTCCACCAGGCCGATCTTGGCGCAACGGCTGCTGCTGCTGTACTGAACCAGCGTTTTCTTGAGCCGTTTGAGATCGGCCAGGGAAATGGCCCACTGGCCATCGCTGAGCAACAGGTTCAGGAATTCGTCATAGGTGATCGTGCCGCTGTTGTCCGCATCGTGGGAGCGCATCAGGGCCTCCAGCTGCGGGACCTCCGGGCTGTCTTCGAACACCGAAAGCAGCACCGCCATCTCCTCAAGGCTCAGGCAGCCGCTGCCATCGCTGTCCACCAGAGCAAAGATCTCGCGCAACGTGCAGCTGAGATCAAAGCCCCCCTGGCCCATCGCCCAGACGGCGAACTGATGGCTGTCGATCTGGCCGCACTGGTGGGCCAGGGCCAATAGCTCGGCACCGGCTTCGCTCGAAAGGCTGCCAGCCAGATTGGCCAGGGCCCGCTCCGTCTCGGCCACGGAAATCTCACCATCACCATCGGCATCAAACAGCCGGAACACCAGTTCAAATTCGCGGCACTGCAGCTCAGCCTGGGCCGAATCCAAAAGAAGAGAAGCCATCAAGCAGCTGCTGGAAAACGAATCACGAGCCTTCCTAATATCTCACCGAGCATCCGCCGGTTGGCTCAGGCTGAACACCGGCAAAGCCATCGAATCACTCACCCGACGGCCAAGCCGTCGATGGTGCTCAAGCCACAGGCTCCCGCTGGCTAACGCGAAAGCCTCTAGCGGAGGCCCCTGGCGATCCTGTTCATCAAACGTGCTCCGCCACTTATTCAACCAGCGCGCTCCGCCGCGACACACCCCGGGCAGAGGGCGCGGACGTTGAGCACGCACTCCACCAGGCGGAAGCCGTGGCCGCTGGCCGCCGCGTCGCCCGCGGCCAGGACGGCGGGATTCTCAAATTCCTCGGTGCGGCCACAGCGCACACACACCAGGTGATGGTGGTCGCGATGGGCATCCCCGGCCAACTCAAAGCGGCGCCCCCCTTCCGGCAGCTCCAACTCCTGCAGCAAGCCCATCGAGCTGAGCAGCCGCAAGGTGCGATACACCGTGGCCAACGAGACCCGGGCCTGGGCTCCCAGCAGGCGCTGATGCACCTCCTCGGCACTGAGATGACGACCCTCGCCCAGGCCCTCAAACAACCCCAGCACCCGCTGGCGTTGGGCGGTGAGCCGCTGGCCGCGATCATGCAGGCTGGCCCTGAGCCCATTGGGGCTGGCCTGGATCAGCTCCGGCGCCGGCGCCTGAAGCACGCCAGCCGCCTGGAGCGGCAGCCGGGCCTGGGGGGGAGCCTGGGAGGGGGAGGACACCAGGACTTCCACTCAACTTCTCAACAGTAAAGCCTATTGAGAAGCGTTGTCAGCATCCAGCGGCGGCGGCGCCGGCTGGCCGGACACAGCCGCCGCTTGCTGCAGGCGGCTGGCCAGCGCCGCATCGAGACTCACCAAGCCAGCCGCCAGCAGCTCCGCCAGGGTGACCATCAGGCGATAGCTGAGGGCCACCGCCAGCAGTGGCGCCTCCGGCAGAACGGAGCTCATCCGCACCAGCAGCACCGCCTCAAACACCCCAAGGCCACCCGGCGCACCAGGCACCACCAGCCCCACCGTCCAGGCCAGGGCGAAGCCCGCCAGCCAGGTCACCGGCTCGACCGTGCCCTGCAGATCAAAGGCCCAGACGCAGCAGTAGAAACCGCCAAAACGCAACAGCACAAAAGCCAGTTGGGCCAGCAGGGGCTGCCAGGGATAGGAGCGCAACAGATCGGCGCCGCCATCGCTGTCCAGGTCCTGATCCAGCGCCGCGCTCAAACCCAGTTGCTGAGCCCGCTGGCGTTCGAGCCGCCGCAACAACGGATTCAGCCAAGCTGGCAGCAGCAAGCACAACGGCAGCAGCGTCAGCAGCCCCAGGCCGTTCTGCCAGCCCCCAAGCGTCACCAGGGCCAGGGCAGCCACCGCCGCCAGCAGGGGATCCAGCAGGGTCACCACCAGGGCCATCGCCGTGCCGATGGGAGCCGCCAACGGGGTTTCGGACCCGCGCAGGGCCTGCACCCTGGCGGCCAGATGCCAGATGCCCCCGGGCAGAAACTTGCGCAGGTTGGTGCTCACG
>CAIZOZ010000561.1 GCA_903934745.1 uncultured cyanobacterium | reverse complement strand
GCGCGATCACGCTGTTGGCCGATCGCGGCTTCCCCAGTGCCGAACTGCTCGGCTGGTTCGAGGGCAGGTCCTGCTGGCGCTACGTGATGCGGCTCCGCGCTGACACCTGGATCCACGGCACCGCTGCGCCGATTGCGCCTGCCACGCGGGTACTTCCGCGGTTTCCGCGATGTGTCGCTGTGGGCTGAGGGGACCCAGCGGGCGAATCTGCTGCTGGCGTTTCCCACCGGCTTGGCGGTGGCAGAGCCCTGGTATCTGGTCAGCAACGCTGATCCCACCTTGGATCTGGTCTGGGCCTACGGCCAGCGCTTCTGCTGCGAGCAGCTGTTCCGCGATCAGGAATCCGGGATTTTCCAGCTGGAGAGCAGCGGCCCACGCGACCCGCAGCGCATCGATCGGCTGTTGCTGGTCGTCGCTATCGCTGTGCTGGTCGGCAGTCTGCAGGGCTACGCCGTGAGCCTGGCCGGCGAACGCCGCCGCGTCGATCCCCACTGGCAGCGGGGCCTGAGCTTTGTGCAGATCGGCCTGAAGTGGCTGCAGCAGTGCGTGGCCAATACCTCCAAAGCCTTGCTGGCCTGGGCACCCATCCCCCTGCGGAATCTGGAGCCCTGCATCCCCAGCCGCGGCGTGCAGAGGCGGCAGAAAGAGCCATGGTTCACGCGGATTGACTTGCCGCCACGGCTACGCCAGAACCAACGGCTGGCTGTCCCATGACTGTCGCAGCTGAGATGTGTCGGGCAGTCAGGGACTGCAGTTCTGCCTTGAAGATCCGTTCATAGTTGTCTTCAAGGACCACTACGGCTTCGCTGTCGTCCTCGTACTCCGGCAGCAGGTAGAGCCCGTCTTCGTTGGCTCCCCAGCGCACCTCGTGATCACCACTCACCTGGCGGATCCAATCGATCAAGGGTTGGCGAGGCCCGATGCCAACGGCGCAGCGGTTGATGGCCGTCATGGCAACAGCAGAGCAACACGACGGCCGGAAGGTAGCGCCCTTTGGCTTGGCCTGACTGGCCGTGGCTGAGAGCTGTCAGAGCAGGCTCTCACAGGCCTCCCCATCGCCATTGCTGTCGAGATCGGTGTGTCCCTGGCGCAGCAGCTCCTGGGCGCGGGCGTAGGAGCCGATCCCTTTGCAGCGGTAACGGTGGCCGCCGGGGGTGGTGCCAAGTGGCACCAGTGGAAGGACGGCACGATTGATTGGCCAACGTTGCAGTTGAGTTGCCGGCCGCTCCGCCAGCACTTCGAGGGGACTGCCGCGGGTGGTGGATCTGGGCTTGGCGCCAAAGGAGCGAACACCATGGGCCCAGACCGTGCGCACCTGCCAGCAACTCCTACTGCGCAAAGAAGCCCTGTGGACCTTCCTGGAGATCCACGGCATCGAGCCGACCAACAACGCTGCCGAGCGAGCCCTGCGCCAGTCGGTGATTCAGCGCAAAATCAGCCTTGGCGTCCAGTCCGCCAGCGGTGCTATCTGCCGTAGCCGCCTGCTCACGGTCACCACCACCTTGCGACAACAGGAGCGGGATATCTGGCAGTTCCTGGAGCAGGCCTGGATCGCCCATCACCGGCGCGGGGTGATGCCCTACTTGCTGCGGATTCCCTGAGCTCGCCAGCACAAACCACTGATCAGATCTCCCTCACCATGAGGAGTGCTCCGCGGAGCAATGGCTTGGCTGATCGTCTCAACCCCTGAACGGGTACCAGCTCCAAAACCTCTTCCCGTCTACTTATCAAGACCCAGAATCCTTCTGCGCTGTGCATCGACATCTACTAGCCCATCAGAAGTTACGAGAGGGGCAGTGTTGTTATCAGTATCAGACAAGCCACTTGCCTCTGCGATGTGGCGCAGATAGCGTCTCTGCTTCAAATCCGGCATCCCAGCTGCCGCGATAAGCCCAAGCGGTCCGAAAAGAAGTCCAGTAGCTGCCCAGACTCCCGCGTTGAGACCCTTTGCGCTGGCAACTGAAGAGGCAAGACCGCCGCAGACAAGAGCAGCTAACAGCAATACAAGAATTTCCATGGCAGCAGCCTCAGACGTACTGAGCTTACTACCACGCATTCCTCCGCCTATCAACTATGCAGAAACTGCATTCGCACCGGTGGGTATGGAGCAAACCAGCCCGGTGCCGATTACTCAAAGCAAAGCAGCCAGAGCCGCGGTCCTGCTCCCCAATGCAGCCGCGCCCGGTGCTCAGTTGCAGATACTGCTTAGCCAGACGACCGCCGGTTGCGGCATCGCGGCAGAGCACCGTGAGGCGATGGCCGGCGTCCAGCAGCTGCTACGCCGCCTCAAGACCGATACCGGAGCTGCCATCTGTGAGCAGAACGTGCCGCTGCGGGTAGGCGGTGTCGCTGTTCCCAGCCTGGTGCTCACCGTCAGCAGCCATGGCGTTCGTCTGTTCCCAAAGGCCAGGCGTGGCAGGGATTCCATTCTGTTGGTCACCAGCAGCAGCGGAGGAAGGGCTACTTCCCCCTGCCCCCGTCAGCTGAGCGCAGATGGCCTTTCAGCATTCGGAATCAGCGGTGGCTGCCACTGAGGAGCTGTCGTCTGCCAACCCTCCTTGCGCTTCTCGCTCCAGAGCTTGAGGGCCTGCTCGCGGCTGAGCTCCAGCCGCTTTTTCAACAGCGGCACCGGTTGACCTGGCAACAGCTCCCCCACGGTGACCTCCAGTCGCTTGGACCAGCGATCCCAACGGCTGGGCCGGAAGTGCAGCACCTGGCGACCGTCACTGATCCAGGCCTCTTTGGGCGACAGCGGCGGCCGGTTGCTGGCTCTACCGCTCACGCCACCTCAGGCGCCCAGCCCCGTTGCCTCACCATGTCGTCGGTCCAGCCCTGGCACCGGTGGGTGAGGTGCTCGCCATGGGCGATCAAGCCCTGCTGCAGCTGGCAGG
>CAIZOZ010000560.1 GCA_903934745.1 uncultured cyanobacterium | reverse complement strand
TGCTGGGAGGTGGCAATGCTGGTGAACCGGGGACGGCTTGCTCTCAGCCTGGATGAGGAGCGCTGGTTGGCGCTGCTGGCCTCCCATCCGGCCGTGCGCTTTCTGGTTCTGGATCTCGCCGTCGCCGTGGCTGCCACACGCCTGCCGGAACCGTTCCACGCCGATCCCGCCGATCGTTTCCTCGTGGCCCAGGCCCGCGAGCTCCGCGTCCCCCTGCTCAGTGCCGACAGCAAGATCCGCAGCTACGGGCATGTGCGCAGCCTCTGCTGGCGCAGCAGGTGGTCGGCGCGCAGCAGGGCCACCATCGATACGGCCCGCGGCAGCACGCAGGGATCGTGGCGGCCTTTGGCTTCCAGGATCGTGGCGGCGCCGCTGGAATCAATCGTCTGCTGGGCCTTGCGGATTGTCGCCGTCAGTCCCAGCCAGCACCGCCTGCTCCAGGCGCTGACCGCACGGCCGGATTCAACTGGGCTGGGCCACCTTCGGCGAAAACCACCGATTTGATGAGAAGGTGCCACCTCGGCCGAGCCATGGTGGCTGCACCGTGGATCCGTGATCCAGGAGCAGACGTCGTGGCTTTCTGGCCATCCTCGCCATAATGGAATTCGAAGGACGAGTAGCCAACATGGGCGGTTCACTGGATTCATTGCAGGTCAAGATCATGGGCCTGTCATCGGCAGAGCGGCTGCAACTGCTCGAACAACTGATCGCTGGCTTGGATCAGGATGAGGCCCTCGAACGTGACTGGGATGATCTGGCGATACGGCGCTTGGATGACGTGCAATCAGGACGGCTCGAGTGTGAGCCTGCCGAACTGGTGATCAGCCGTCTTGAGAGCCTTTTCCCCTGATGCGGGTCACGATTCATCCAAGCGCCGAGAATGATGTCAGCGAAGCAGCATCCTTCTATCGGCAGCAGGGATCACCGCTCATCGCCTCTCGATTTGTCAATGAGTTTCGACGTATCGTGGAGCTCATCGCCGCTTATCCAGAGCTCGGAGCGCCGCGAGCTCGAGGCCTGCGTGGAAGGACAATGGCGATTTTCCCTTATACCGTTGTTTACAGGCAAGACAACACTGAGATTCGCATTCTTGTTGTCAAACATGATCGGCGCCAGCCAGGTTTTGGTGCTGGGAGGATTTAGTCCCGAAGGCGGTGAGCGCGAGTTTGTGGTGTCAGATGGTCCAGGAACGCGGCGAGAACCACCCCGCCTCGGCCCGCTTGCCGCACTCGGCCCGAAGTCCATCGCCCACAGGCTGTCGCAGCAGCTGCCCGCTGTTGAAGTCGCCGATGTCGATCACTCGGGCTATCACCCGATCGGGGTTGCGCAGCGACTGTTCGGCAGGTTGCCACAGATCAGCTCAGCCGCCTGCCGAAGGCCTCCAGGCACTCCGGGCGCGACCGCTGCTGGGTCCAGCCCAGCCCGGCTCACCAGAGTCTGCACTGCCCCTGCTGGCGCAGCAGGTGGTCGGCGCGCACCAGGGCCACCATCGGCACGGCCCGCGGCAGCACGCAGGGATCGTGGCGGCCTTTGGCGGTGCCAGCAGGCTCTGCCGATCGGCGGCACGGGGCACCTCATGTGTGGGTTCAGCCTCAGCGCTCCTCCTCGTCGCCGCTGAGCTGGCGGATGTACTCCTCGTTGCTGACCGTGGCTGAACGGCTCGGCCGCTGCATCCGCATCCGGAGCAGACTGCGCTGGCCTTCCTCCAGCAACGAGAGCTCCGAGCCACGGCGGCGCGCGAAGATCGCGAAGCCACAGGCCAGGGCCAGGCAGGCGCCGGTGTTGCGCAACTGCTCCGGCAACAACCGCAGCGGATCCGTGGCCGGCAACGCCACCCGCTGGCGGGCGAACTGCACCTGGGCCTGATCCAGCGCCATGGTGGCTTGGGCCTTGAGCTGTGGCAGCGCCAGCTCCAGATCGGCCGGCGATACGCCGGGGCCGTTCAAGGCCTGGAAGCGGCTCTTGAGGTCGGCCTTGCTGGCTGCCTGGGCCACCGCCAGGTGCAGGCCGGCCAGCTGCCGCTCAGCCCGCTGCAGCTGGCTGCGCTGCTCGGCGCCGCCGCGGCTCTGCAGCCGCAGGCCGGCACTGATCTGCAGCGGCGCCAGCAGCAGAAAACCGAGGCTGGCGGCGATGGCCAGCTGCGCGAAACGCTCCTGCCGCGCCCTGATGCTCGGATCGCGGGGCTCGAGGAGGCGGGCCAGCTGCAGCAGCGCTAGGGCCAGCAGGGGCAGCGTGGCTGCATTCACCAGCACGGCAGCGAGGCGGATCTGCCAGGCGGCATCGAGGGGCTGGAAGGGGAAGAGGCTGCCGAGCACGAGCAGGGCGAACAGCAGGGCGAACACCAGGGCTAGCTGGCTGAAACTGCGCACCGGCATCACGGGCACCACGGGGAGAACAACGGATCAGGCCAACAAAAAGGCCCCGCCGTGGCGGGGCCAGAAGAGGGAAGACAAAGCCGAGAGCTCAGGCCTGGGACGCGGAGCCGGCGCGCACACGGGCCCGCAGGCGACGGCTGTGGGCGAAGGCGGCCGCCGCACCGAGCAGGGGAAGGGGGCCCGGGGCGGAACTGGGTGGAGGAGCGGTACCAACCCGCACTTCGATGGTGTCGGTGTCCACGGCCCAGGTGCCGAGCAGGCCTGGGGTGGCACTCAGACCGAGGCCGGCCAGGGTTTGCCCTAAAAACAAACCTGAGCCGCTGATTGCATTTCCCTGGACGTAGCTACTGTCGAGAGTTAGCAATGAACTAATTCCGGTCAAAATAACGTTGTCGCCCGTGTAGCTACTGAATAGAGTAGTGGCCCCCAGGGACCCGGAGCCAAAGCTGATCGGTCCTGAGACTGAATATACCCGGCCGCTGACAATGTTGCCGGTTGAAACCACACCAAAATCTGGTGCAACAATTGCTCCTGGGCTGCTGCTAACGGAGCCGGGATTCAGAAGACCGGAGAGCGAGCCAGTAACAAACAATCCAACATCGCTGCCTTGCTGGATGAATTCAAAAACAAGGAGGGCATCGGCATCGCCGGCGTTGATCACAGTGCATGCCGAAGCCGCCAAGAGAGCGGTGGCTAACCCAAGTCGCTTGAGCATGCCGCCGATCGCCATCAATTAAGCCTCATTACGCATTAACATTGGCCTCCGGCGCGTTTTTGTGGGGGGGGGTGTGCCAGTGATCCGGCCGTCTCCATCTCTGGGCGCTCCGCCATGCGGAAAAGGGATCAGTTCGGCGAAGATTCTGAGGAGAATTCCGAGTTGAGCCTGGCTGTTGCTCGTGAACGGCTGCTGATGCCCTGGCCGCCATCGATCAGAAGATCGAGAGCGCCGTCCGTCCGGGTGGTTCACCAGGGCTGCTGGTGTCCGCGATCAGCTGCTGGGAAGTGGCGATGCTGGTGAACAGGGGACGGCTCGCCCTCAGCCTTGATGTGGAGCGCTGGTTGGCGCTGCTGGGCTCCCATCCGGCCGTGCGCTTTCTGGTTCAGGATCTCGCCGGTTTTGGTGGTGGCGATGTTCCGGCTGGTTGCAGTGCCGGCGTGATCGGCAGGAGTGTTTCGATCCTGCTGCTGTCGCTGATCTGGGAGTAGTGCTCCACCGTCAGCCCCACCGGCTGCCCCACCGGCCGCCCCTAGGCATCAAAGTCGATGATCAGGTTATCGCTGATGGCCTCGGAACTGCAGCTGTCCCGTTCCGCCAAGGCGATGTACAGCGTGTCTGTGTCCGGAAAATAGTGGATCTTCATCGCGAGGGAGGCTCGGCAGATGGTGGAGGGGACTGAGCTCTGCTCAGTGACCTGAGAAAGCCCCGATCAAAGAAGGCATGGTGAACGGTTTCTCTGTCCTCAAGCCGCACCACATCACGGAAGTAAGCCGTCACCTTCATGGCAACCCCAGCCCGGCTCACCAAAGGCTGCACTGCCCCTGCTGGCGCAGCAGATGGTCCGCCAGCACCAAGGCCACCATCGCCTCCACCATCGGCACGGCCCGCGGCAGCACGCAGGGGTCGTGGCGGCCCTTGGCCGCCAGGGTGGTGGCGTTGCCTTCGGAATCGATCGTCTGCTGCTCCTTGCGGATCGTGGCGGTGGGCTTGAAGGCCACCCGCAGCACGATCTCCTCGCCGTTGCTGATGCCGCCCTGGATGCCGCCGGAGTTGTTGGTGGCGGTGTGCAGGCTGCCGTCGTCGGTGGGCAGGAAGGGATCGTTGTGTTCGCTGCCCCGCAGCAGGGTGCCGGCAAAGCCGGAGCCGATCTCAAAGCCCTTGGTGGCCGGCAGCGACATCACCGCCTTGGCCAGGTCGGCTTCGAGCTTGTCGAACACCGGCATGCCCAGCCCCACCGGCGGGTTGCGCACAATGCATTCGATCACGCCACCGCAGGAGTCGCCGTCGCGGCCGATCGCCTCGATCCGCTCGATCATCCGCTCGGCGGCCTCAGCATCGGGGCAGCGCACGATGTTGGCTTCCACCGCCTCCAGATTCACCGAGGCCGGATCGATCGAGGCCTCGATCGTGTGGATGCGCCGCACCCAGGCGATCACTTCGGTGCCGTGGGCCTTGGCGAGCAGTTGCTTGGCGATCGCGCCGGCGGCCACCCGGCCGATCGTCTCCCGGGCCGAGGCGCGGCCGCCGCCACTGCGGGCCTGGATGCCGTACTTGGCCTGATAGGTGGCGTCGGCGTGGGAGGGGCGAAAGGCCACCGCCATCTCGCTGTAGTCCTGGGGGCGCTGATCCTTGTTGCGCACCACCATGGCGATCGGCGTGCCCAGGGTGACGCCATCGAGCAGGCCGCTGAGAATCTCGACCCGGTCGTCCTCCTTGCGTGGGGTGGTGATCTTGCTCTGGCCCGGTTTGCGCCGGTCGAGTTCGGCCTGAATCGCTTCCAGGTCCAGCGGTAGTCGGGGCGGACAGCCATCGACGATCACGCCGACACCACCGCCGTGGGATTCACCGAAGGTGCTGATGCGGAAGAGGTGGCCGAAGCTGCTGCCCATGACACGGATGCACTGGCTGGAGCCTACAAAACACAAGGCAGCGGCTGGGCTGCCACCACCATCCAGCTTGGCCAGGCCAGCTCCCAACCCCAATAAAAAACCCCTCTCCGCAGAGAGGGGCTTGATCCGGCCGAAGCCGGTGGGGGATTCCTGAATGTAAAACCAGCGCAGCTGGTCAGCCGATCGAAGGAGCGGTCAGCGCCACGGGGGTGGCGGTGGCGGCAGCCAGATCGAGCGGGAAGTTGTGAGCATTGCGCTCGTGCATCACTTCCATGCCCAGACCAGCGCGGTTCAGCACATCGGCCCAGGTGTTCACCACACGGCCTTGGCCGTCGAGGATCGACTGGTTGAAGTTGAAACCGTTGAGGTTGAAGGCCATCGTGCTCACGCCC
>CAIZOZ010000559.1 GCA_903934745.1 uncultured cyanobacterium | reverse complement strand
TCCCCTCCTGCCTTGTCGGATCTGCGCGAGACCCGTCTGGAGAAGGCCCGGGCCCTGGAGGCCCTCGGCCAGACCCCCTATGCGCTGAGCTTCGCTCCCAGCCATCGCACGGCCCAGCTGCAGCTGGCCCATGCCGATCTGGCCAAGGGGGAGGAGCGATCCGAGCCAGTGGCCGTGGCTGGCCGGTTGATGACCCGGCGGGTGATGGGCAAGCTCGCCTTCTTCACCCTGGCCGATGAAACCGGCCCGATCCAGCTCTACATCGACAAGGCCAGCCTGGAGGCGGCCCATCCCCAGAATCCCGACATCTTCAGCCAGATCACCACACTCACTGATGCCGGTGACTGGATCGGTGTGCATGGCACCTTGAAGCGCACCGACCGGGGTGAGTTGTCGGTGAAGGTGCGCGATTGGCAGATGCTGAGCAAATCGCTGCAGCCCCTGCCCGATAAATGGCATGGCCTGGCCGACGTGGAGAAGCGCTACCGGCAGCGCTATCTCGATCTGATCGTTTCGCCCCACACGCGCGAAACCTTCCGGCGCCGCGCCCTGCTGGTGAGCAGCATGCGTCGCTGGCTGGATGAGCGGGAGTTTCTCGAGATCGAAACGCCGGTGCTGCAGAGCCAGGCCGGTGGGGCCGATGCCCGCCCCTTTGCCACCCATCACAACGCCCTCGATCTGCCGCTCACCCTGCGCATCGCCACCGAACTGCATCTGAAGCGCCTGGTGGTGGGCGGCTTTGAACGGGTCTACGAGCTGGGTCGCATCTTCCGCAATGAAGGGGTGAGCACCCGCCACAACCCCGAGTTCACCTCGGTGGAGATCTATCAGGCCTATGCCGATTACCACGACATGATGGCCCTCACCGAAACCCTGATCGCCACCTGTTGTCAGACGGTGTGCGGCAGCACGGTGATTGAGTATCAGGGCACCAGCATTGATCTGACGCCGCCCTGGACCCGCGCCACCATGCATGAGCTGGTGCAGCGGGCCACAGGCCTTGATTTCAACGCCTTCACCAGCCGGGCCGAAGCGGCCGCGGCGATGCAGGCGGTGGATCTGGTGGTGCCTGAGGCCGCTGACAGTGTCGGTCGGTTGCTGGTGGAGGCCTTCGAGCAGCGGGTCGAGAGTTCGCTGATCCAGCCCACCTTCGTGCTCGATTACCCGGTGGAGAACTCCCCCCTGGCCCGCACCCATCGCAGCAAGCCCGGCTTGGTGGAGCGTTTCGAACTGTTCATCGTCGGCCGCGAGACCGCCAATGCCTTCAGCGAGCTGATCGATCCGGTGGATCAGCGCCGCCGCCTCGAGGCCCAGCAGGAGCGCCGCCGGGCTGGCGATCCCGAGGCCCAGACCGTGGATGAGGATTTCATCCATGCCCTGGAGGTGGGGATGCCGCCCACCGGTGGTCTTGGCATCGGCATCGATCGGCTGGTGATGCTGCTCACGGACAGTCCCTCGATCCGTGATGTGATCGCCTTCCCCCTGCTCCGTCCCGAGGTGGGATCCGACGCAATGGGATAATGGATTCCAGTAGGCAATCTTCCCCATTGGGGCACCCCAGACATGAGTGGTGAGCGCGTCGGTTTTCGCTTTCAACACGCCGATGCCGTGGTGAAGCGCAACCCCCAGGGGCGTTCGCGCCGTGGCTGGGTGATGGAGCCTGTGGAGCAGACCACCAGTCGGGGCACCAAAATGCCCGCTTACCGCATCCGTTGGCGCGATAGCGAACGGCCCGAAATCGTGCTGCAGCACATGCTGATCGCCGATCCCGACCCCACCCCGCCGCCGGAAGGGGTGAGTCTGGTGCCGCCCCTCCCCAAGAAGTAATCCCAAGCGGGTTCTGGCCTCAGCTTCTGCCAGCTCCGCTGTTGGTTCCTGTCGGATTCCCGACTGTTCTGGTGGGATTTCCCACTTGCAGGTTTGGAGTCCTGAGCTCACCGTGCTTCTCTCGCCGGCTTAGCCCCAGCCCCTGAGGCGGTGGTTCAGCCGTACGAGAATCGGCAGCAGCAGGGCCAGCGCCGGGCGATCGAGGGCCGAAGCCGGGGTTGCGGCCCGTTGGCGGCTTGAAGGCGGGGGCTGGGATTGGCTCAGCGCCGCAGCTGGCGCCTGAGCTGCTCCAATTCCTGTTGGGCCTCGAAGGCGGCCCAGTCGCTGTCGAGGTTGGACGGTGCCGGGGCGGTGGCTTCGGGGCTGGTGCCGTTGGCCGGGCCTGGCTCCTGGGCGGCGTTGGGGGCCTCGGCGCGGCGGTCCAGTTCGGTCAGCTCCCATTCCAGCGCCGTGAATTGCTGGCCCAGTTCCGCCAGGCTCTGCCAGCGCAGGCGTCCCCGTTCCATCAGGCCGGCGCTATGGGTTTCGGCCCGGTTGGCCAGCTCGGTGGCACCGGCGCTGCGGGCCCGCTCCACCCGCTCTTGCCACTGGCGGATCTCCACCGCCAGCTGCAGCAGCTCCTGGCGCTGTTGCTCGGCCTGTTGTTGCAGATCGCGCCGCTGGCGCCGCAACTGGTTCAGCCGGTCCTGGCGTTCCTGTGCGGCCAGTAGGGCCTCCTGGCCTGGGCTGGTGCGCAGGAAGGCCTCGAGTTGGCTTTCCAGTCGGCTTTCCAGGTCGTCCAGCCAGCTCATGGCGCGCCGGGGGCTTCGGCGTCAGCCGCCCAGCCAGGGGCGCTGGTGATCAGTGGCGCTTCGATTTCCTGTTGCAACGGGGTGATCGCCGCCTCGCGGGAGCGCAGCAACAGCTGGGTGAGCCGGGCGATCGCCCCTTCGCCGAGATCCTGATCGCCGATGCGATCAAAGGCCCGGCGATAGAGCTGTTCCAGTTCCTCGATCAGGCCTTCACGCACCTGGCGCATCGCCTGGCGTTGCTCTTCGCGGCTCATCGTTCACTGTGCGGTTGGCCTGAGTCTGGCTCCAGATCAACCGCCGGGGCCCGATCGGCGGGTTCGAGCAGATGCAGGCTCAGGTCGCCCTGGGCATCGCTCCAGCGCTGGAGGGGGCGCCAGCCTGCCCGTTGCGCCAGCTGGGCGAAGGCGCTCGGGGTGTATTTGACGCTGTATTCGGTGATCAGCGGTTCGCCGGCCGCGAAGGCCCAGCGGCGTCCCGCCAGGGTCACGGTCTGGGCCTCGCGGCTGATCAGGGCCATGGCGATGCGGCTGTGTTCCGCCTGCCACCAGGCCCGGTAGCGGAAAGCCTCGGGGTGGAAGTCGCCCTCCAGGTCTCGGTTCAGACGGTTCAGCAGGTTGAGGGCAAAAGCTGCCGAGTAGCCGGCTTGATCGTTGTAGGCCGCCTCCAGCCGCTCCACCGCCTTGGGTTGGTCGAGGCCGATCAGCAGCCGGCTGTCCGGCCCCAGCAGCCGCAGGAACTGCCGCAGCAGGCTCACGGCCTCCTCGGGGGTGAAGTTGCCGATCGAGCTGCCGGGGTAGAAGCCCAGCCGCCGCCGCTCCAACCAGGGGTGGGCGGGCAGCTGCTCCAGCTGGCTGTAGTCGCAGCTGATGCCCAGCACCGGCGTGGTCGGGTGGCGTTGCTGCAGGGCCCGGCAGGCCTGGAGCAGGTGGCCGGCGCTGATGTCCAGGGCCACGTAGGCAGCCGGCTGCAGCGCCTCCAGCAGTGGGCTCACCTTGCGGGCGCTGCCGGCTCCGAACTCCACCAGCACGCCGGGCCCCAAGGCCTGGGCCAGTTCGGGCGCCCGTTGCTGCAGCAGGGCTGTTTCGGTGCGGGTGAGGCCGTATTCGGGCTGCTCGCAGATGGCGTCGAACAGCTGGGAGCCCTGGTCGTCGTAGAGCAGCCAGGCCGGCAGCTGGCGTGGCTGGCGCTCCATGCCGGCCAGCACCAGGCGGCGCAGGTCGGCGGCAGCTGGATGCAGATCGAGCAGCTGCGGGCTGGTGATAGCGAGGCGGCCAGGCATCAGCGGGCCAGGCGCAGGCCCGCCGCCAGCCAGCGACTCGCCGGTGGGAAGAAGTTGCGGTAGGTGAGCCGGGCGTGGCCGGCGGGGGTGAGATGGGCGCTGCCGCGCAACACGAACTGGGAGGACATGAACTTGCCGTTGTATTCGCCGACGGCGCCGGCGGCGGGACTGAAGCCCGGATAGGGACGGTAGGGGCTGGCGGTCCACTGCCACAACACGGCGAAGGCCTGGGGCATCGCTTCCATCCGGTTGGCATGCTCCCATTCGGCCTCGCTCGGCAGCCTGGCTCCGGCCCAGCGGGCGAAGGCATCGGCTTCGAACCAGCTGAGATGGCGCACCGGCGCCTGGGGCTGGCGCGGCTGCAGGCCGGCCAGGCTGAACTCGCTGTCGCCGCGCCAGTAGCGGGGTGCCTGCCAGTGCCGCTGCTGCACCGTCGCCCAGCCCTCACTCATCCACAGCTCGGGCCGTTGGTAGCCGCCGTCCGCGATGAAGGCCTCCAGCTCGGCGTTGGTCACCAGCGTCGTCGCCAGTTCGAAGTGTTCCAGCCACTGGCGATGGCGCGGCGCCTCGTTGTCGAAGTGGAAGCCCAGGTCGCCGCCGCCATGGCCGATCGTCACCAGGCCCCCGGCAAAGCTCCGCCAGCCCTCGAGGCGCGCGCTGCCAGCTGCCAGCCGGCTCGCCGCCGCATAGCTGGCTTCGGGCCCGTCGGAGTCGCTGCGGTAGATCGGCTCGAGCGGGTTGCGGCTGAAGCCGTCGAGCAGATCCATCAACAGCAGTTCCTGGTGCTGCTGTTCGTGCTGGATCCCCAGCTCCAGCAACTCCAGCAGCGGTTGGGCCTGGGCCAGGGGTTGCTGTTCAAGCTGGCTCAGCAGCGCCTCCAGCCCTTGATCAATCCGCTGGCGCCAGGCCAGCACCGCCTCGATCGGCGGGCGGGTGAGCAGGCCCCGCTGGGGCCGCGGATGGCGGGCGCCGACGGCGTCGTAGTACGAGTTGAACAGATAGCCCCAGCGTTGGTCTGCCCCTTGCCAGCCGGCCAGGTGGGGTGTCAGCAGAAAGGTTTCGAAGAACCAGCTGGTGTGGCCGAGATGCCATTTGGGTGGGCTGGCATCGGCCATGCCCTGCAGGCAGAGATCCTCCGGCTGCAGGGGCTCGATCAAGGCGACGCTGTGCCGGCGCACCTGGTGCAACCGCTGCTGCAGGCTGCCGATCAGGGCGGCGGGGCTTTCGCTGTCGCCAGCGGTGCGTTCAGCGGCAGCCAGGTTCGGGTCGGCGAGATCAGGGTCAGCGAAATCAGGGTCAGCGAAATCAGTGCCGGCTTCGCTCTGCAAGCCCATGGCCATGCCCTCTCTGGGGCCGACCTTAGGGATGTTCCCTACGATCCGTCCCACACACGTCGATTTGGCAGGCTGGCTCCATGGGCGCCATCAGCGAGGGGTTCAGCGAGGCCGTGGGTCACACGCCCTTGATTCGGTTGCGGGCCCTGAGTGAACTCACCGGCTGCGAGATCCTCGGCAAGGCCGAGTTCATGAATCCGGGCGGCTCGGTCAAGGATCGGGCTGCCCTCGGCATCCTGATGGAAGCCGAGGCCTCCGGTGAGCTGCGGCCCGGCGGCACGGTGGTGGAGGGCACGGCCGGCAACACCGGCATCGGCCTGGCCCATCTCTGCAACGCCCGGGGCTATCGCGCCCTGATCGTCATCCCCGAGACC
>CAIZOZ010000558.1 GCA_903934745.1 uncultured cyanobacterium | reverse complement strand
TGTGTTGCTGCTGACGATTGAGCAGCAGGGGGAGGTGGCCTGTCACACCGGGGCCCGCAGCTGCTTCTTCGGTGAAGGCGTTGGCGAAGCAGGCGGCGAAGCCGAGCTGGCTCAGGCGGTCGCCGCTGGTGGCCCCACCGCTGGTGGCCCCACCGCCGCGCTGCCGCCGGCGGATGTCTGCACCGAACTGTCTCGCGTGATTGAGGGGCGCCGCGACCAGCCGGAGCCGGGCAGCTACACCAACCGCTTGTTGGAGGGCGGCGACAACCGAATCCTCAAGAAGATCGGCGAGGAGTCGGCCGAGTTCGTGATGGCCTGCAAGGACGACAACGCCGCTGAGATTGCTGGCGAAGCCGCCGACATCCTGTTCCATTTGCAGGTGGCCCTGGCCCATCACGGTGTGCCCTGGCGACGGGTGCAGGAGGTGCTGGCCCAGCGCCGTGGCGCCCCGCGCCGGCCGTGAGCCGTCCACGGGCAGCAACATGGAGCTCTCTGGTGGGGCACCGATGAGCGCTGCGATCCAACGGGCCATTCACCATCGCCTCGCCGATGACCAACGCCGTCGCTGGCTCTGGGCCTTCGGCGCCGCCATCCCCCTGCTGGGGCTGCCGGTGCTGGCGGCCCATGCGATCAGCCGCCGCACCCTGATGCCGCCGATCTTCGGCCTCACCACCCTGGGGATGCTGGCGTTCATCCCCGCCACCTTTGTGGTGATTCAGCCGGGCATGGTCAAGTCCCTCAGCAACCAGGGAGCCCAGCCTTTGGTGGTGCTGCTCGGTCTCAGCGGCTTTGCCTGCGGCCACAAACTCGGCCAGGACAAGGCGGCCCGCGACGGGCGTCACTGGCTGGCTCTGGATCGCTGAGGATCGCTGAGGGTCGGCTGCTGGTCTTCAGGTCTCCTCTCGGCTGCTCAACCGTTTGGTGTGACGGCAGATTGAGGCCAGGCAGATCACGGTGAAACCGCCGGCCACCTGGATGGCCTGGGCGCTGGGTTGGTCGGCGCTTTTGCCCTGGCTGCTGATGCCGGCGACCACCATCGCCGTACCGGCGAGATAACCCACGATCGCCGTCAGGCTGAAACCTCGGAAGGGAGAGGGGGGCTCCAGACCCTTGGGCTGGCTGCTCAGGATGCGCTGAATCTCGGCCTCCGTCGGCATCGGTCGGGCTTGCGTTCCGGCCGACGCCGTTGCCCCTGGTTCCAGCGAGAGCGAAGGCGGTGGTGGGGGAGGAGGAGGAGGCGTGTCTGACGCCATGGGCCGGGAGCAAGGCAACCGATGATCGCCAGCCGTCGCTGCTCTGACAAGGGTTCTGGCCGCTGCAGCCGTTGCCCAGGCGCCGGCGTGCGTCGATCCCTTCAAGGCTCACTTCTGTGATCCGTTCGTGATCCGTTCAGCGATCCGGTTGGCCATCCGGGTTGGGCACCGGCCGGTAGAAGGCCAGGCCGATCACGCCGTCGAGGCTGCTGGCATAGCGGGCCAGATCAAGGCTGCGCCTCACCTCGGGAGCGGTAGCGGCGTGGAGGCCGTTGATCTGGTGGCCGATCACTTCCACCAGGCCCACCTGGCCCCCCTCCAGGCCCGGCCGCTGGGTCAGCAGTACATAGAGGTCGCCGCTGCGCAGGGCTGGCAGCACCTGGGCCAGGCCCTTCAGAGGCACATAGGCCTGGTCCACCGCCAGGCTCTGGTCCAGGGATGGGAGGCACGGCCGCCGCTCGGCCGGCGGCATCGGTGCCGCGGCCCCGCCGGGGCTGGATCGCAAGCTCAGCGGCCGCTGGCGGCTGGCACCCGGCAGAAAGGGGGTGAGATTCACCAGATAGCCCCGCCGTTCGGCCGCTTGCGCCCAGCGGCTCAGGTCGTGATGGCGCCGGCAGGGGGCCACCTGTCCGTCCTGGTAGCGCAGCTGACGCACGTGATCACTGAAGCGGTCCACCGCCTCGGTGCGGCTGGTCACCTGGCGGCTGTTCACCAGGGCCAGCAGTTGCTCCACGAACCGCAGCTGGTCGAACTGCTCGAGATCGAGCCGCAGCCGTTCCGAGCGGCTCGGATCCAGCGGCCAGGCGCTGGCGGGTCGGCCCAGGAAGCGGCGGGCCAGGGCAAGCAGGGCCTGGTTCAGCCGTGAGCGGGCCGTGTCATCGATCGCCTGGGCGGCGAGGCGGCGGGTATCACCGCCGTAGAGAGGCAGGTTGGGATCGATTTCTGCAGTGCTGCTGGCGCTCGTGGGCCTGGTAGGGGCGGGGGCCGGCGGGAGGGTGCTCGCCGCTGGCCGGCTGGGGGAATGGGACCCCAGCTCCACCGGGCTGGGGCGCCAGCGCCTGGCCTGGAAACCCGCCACAGCAGCCAGCAGCAGCGCAAGCCCCAGCACCAGCGCGGTCGGGCCCATCCGGGCGTGCTGGGAGGGCGGCGACATGACTGGCAGATCTACAGATTCAGCTGGCCAGCCAGTCCGCCAGGGCCCGAGGTGGCTGGGCCGGGCTGCTGGTGATTTCAATGATGCGATCGATCGCCGCCGGGGTCTGCAGGGCGTCGAGGCAGACCCGGGCCACCAGGCGGCGAGGAATGCTGTTGCTCTCCTGTTGACCGGGGCCGCTGAACACAATCCCTTCGGCTTCGAGGTTTTCCTCGCTCTCCTTGAGGCCGCCGGGCCGGATCACCGTCCAGTCGAGGCCGCTCTCGGCCAGCCAGCGTTCGCCGAGGCCCTTCCACACCAGGATCAAGCCGAACAGGTTGAGCGGATGCAGCAGGCGGCCACTGCAGAGGGAGGTCACCAGCACCACCCGCTTCAGCCCGGCGGCGTGGGCCGCTTGCGTCTGGGCGCGGATCGCCAGCGCATCCACCTTCAAAGGGCCGAGCAGATCGATCGAGGGGCGGGCGCCGGTGGCGATCACCAGGGCTTCGCAGCCCTGCAGGGCCAGGCGCAGAGCGGCGCTGTCCTGCAACTCCAGGCGTTCAATCCGGGCGCCGCGCAGTCCCTCGGGGGCGATGGAGCCGGGTCGCAGGATCGCTGTCACCTCCAGGCCGCGGCCCAGGGCTTCCTGCACCACGCGCCAGCCGGTTTTGCCGGAGGCGCCCGTCACGGCGATGCGCATGGTGGGGCGGAGCGTACTGGCCTGGATCGTATGCAAAGCGTCCCGGCGGCGGCGGCCAGCGGCGATGGCCAGCGACGTCCTGGCATAGAATGAGAACCATTCCCAATTGTGTGGCGGCGATGGTCGGCTCGATCCCGTTCCGGTTCCAGCTCCAGTTCGTGGCTGTGCGATCGGTGTTGGCTGCCCCGAGGCGGTTGGCGCTCAGGCTGGGCCGGCGGTTGATGGTGCCTGGGTTGAGCTCGCTGCTGCTGGTTGGCTGCGGTGCCACTCCCGGCCCACCAGGGCTGCGGCCCGGCGGTTCCCCGCCCCTGAAGGTGATGGCCAGCGTGTTGCCGGTCGCCCTGTTCACCCGGGCCGTGGCCGCCGGCTGTGCCCAGGTGGACTCCCTGGTGCCGGCCAATCTCGGCCCCCACGACTGGCAGGCCACACCGGCTGATCTGGCCCGGCTCAGCCAGGCCGATGTGCTGGTGATCAATGGCCTCGGGCTCGAGAGCCATCTCGACAAACTGGTGGACGCCTCGGGAAACGCCGGGCTGCGGCAGATCGACAGCAGTCGCGGTGTCACCACCATCGCCAACCCCGCCGCGGCGCCGGGCGAGGCCCATGACCACGACCATGACCACGATCACGCCAGCCAGCACGGCCCCGTCAATCCGCA
>CAIZOZ010000557.1 GCA_903934745.1 uncultured cyanobacterium | reverse complement strand
GCGTTGTTCAGCCCTGGGGTCGCTGAGCTTGGCGGTCCTGATGTCGGCAGCGGCGTCGATGTGGGGATTCTTCGACGTGGGATAAACAAAGCAAGTTGAATATGAAGTGCAGCCATAAACTCAAGTTGCGGCAATGGCTGGATTCGACCGAAAGCCGAATGAATTCAAAAACTGGCTTCAGTCTGTGGCTGGATTGATGCAAGTGCCGGCAGCATGCCTGTGCTGGTGTAATCGAGTGCCGCAACCAGGAACGCATTGGAGACGCCATACGTGCTGCAGCTAAACCCTGGCAGAATATGACGGCATGCTGAACTCAGTCAGCCGCTGATCTCGGTTGTAAACGGCTACCCGATGAAGTTCAGATATAATCCGAGCCACAGCCAAGCAGCTCTCTCGGTTGTCTGTTGAGGGTTGCGCGATTGATCGGCCAAGCACATCCTCGATGCTCTGGAGTATGCCGGGCTGCATCGCTGTCCTGGCCGAGGGACAGCTCCACCAGGGCGTGTCCACGGCATCGCGGCTGGACCGGTGCCAGGGGCTTTCGCTTCAGCGCCGGAAATACAGCAGCGCCACCACCACTCCCACGCTCACCACCAAGGTGCGCAGGGCATCGGGATCGATGCGCCCGGCCAGGCGCCCCCCTAGGGCGCCACCGGCGAGGGCGCCGCCGGTCATCACGATCGCCGCCGGCCACGAGACCTGGCCCGAGTACAGAAACAGCACTGCTGCTGCCAGATTGGTGACGAAGGCAATGGCTTGTTTCAAGGCATTTAGGCGGGTGAGATCGTCGTCCAGCACCATCGCCAGCACCGCCAGCACAATCACACTCAAGCCAGCGCCGAAATAGCCTCCGTACACCGCCGCCAGAAACACGGGTAGCCCGGCCCAGCGCTCCGAGGGGCTGCGGCCATGGCGTTGGGTGCGCGCCACCACCCAGGCGCGCACCCGCCCCTGGATCGCCAGCAACAGCGAGCCGCTCAGGATCAGCCAGGGCACCAGCTGGTCAAACAGTTGGCTGTCGGTGTGCAGCAGCAACAGACCGCCCAGCCCGCCACCGAGGCCGGCGACCGGTAGCAGCTGACGCAGGCGCCGGCCCTGGCCAGCCAGTTGCTGGCGCTGGGCCAGGGTGGCCCCCAGGTAGCCAGGGAAGAGGGCCACGGTGTTGGTCACATTGGCCAGCAGTGGCGCCAGTCCGACGGCGGTGAGAGCAGGGAAGCTGATCAGCGAGCCGCCGCCGGCCAGGGCATTCACCAGCCCGGCGGCCACGGCGGCCAGGGTCAGTCCGAGCAGATCGAGCCCCGTCAGCGCGGTCATGGCTGAGATAGCGGCTGGCCGTGGGCCTGGGGCCTAAAACACCTCAAGGTTTGTCCCGTCAGGAAGCTCGCTGCGGCGGCGCAGGGATTCGGCGCAGCCGGAGGGGGTGGGGAAAATCTTGCCGGGATTGGCGAGGCCGTCCGGGTCGAAGGCCTGGCGCACCAGGGTCATGGTGGCGAGATCGTCCGGGCTGTACATCCAGTCCATGTAGCAGCGCTTGTCGATGCCAACGCCGTGCTCGCCGGTGATGCTGCCGCCGGCGTCGATGCAGAGCCGCAGGATCTCGGCGCTGAGGGCCTCGACCCGCTCTCCTACTCCTGGCTCACCGGCCCGGTAAAGAATCAGCGGATGCAGATTGCCGTCGCCGGCGTGGAAGACATTGGCCACCGGCAGGCCATGGCTGGCGCTGAGCCGCTCGATCGCCGCCAGCACCCGCGGCAGCGAGCCGCGTGGCACCACCCCGTCCTGGAGGTAATAGTTAGGGAAACGGCGTCCCAGGGCGGAGATCGCCGATTTGCGCCCCTTCCAGAGCAGGGCCCGTTGCTCGGCGTCGCGGGCCTCGCGGATGGTGCGGGCACCGGCGCGGCGGCAGAGCTCCGAGGCCAGGCTCACCGCTGCCGCCACCTCCTGCTCCTGACCATCCAGCTCGATCAGCAGCACGGCCGCCGCATCGGGCGGATACTCATCGGCGCCGAAGTAGGCGTTGAGGGCCTCGATGCAGAGGCGATCCATCATTTCCATGCCGGCCGGTAACACCCCCGCCGCCGTCACGGCGGTGACCGCCTCACCGGCGGTCTCCATCGAGGCGAAATCGGCCAGCAGCACCGCCACGCTTTCGGGGTTGCGCAACAGCCGCAGGGTGACCGCGGTGGTGATGCCGAGGGTGCCCTCGCTGCCGATGAACACGCCGCGCAGGTCGAGGCCGGGCATTTCCGCCAGCTCACCCCCCAGGGTGGTGATCGTGCCATCGGGCAGCACCACCTCCAGCCCCAGCACATGGTTGCTGGTGACGCCGTACTTGAGGCAATGCACGCCGCCGGAGTTTTCGGCCACGTTGCCGCCGATGCTGCAGGCCACCTGGCTGGAGGGATCGGGGGCGTAATAGAAGCCCTGACCGGCCACGGCCCGGGTCACCCAACTGTTGATCACCCCCGGTTGCACGGTGATGCGCCGGTTGGCCAGATCGACCGCAAGAATTGAGCGCATACGGCTGGTGCCGATCACCAGGGCCGGGTTTTCGGCCATGGCGCCACCGGAGAGGCCGGTGCCGCTGCCGCGGGCCACAAACGGGATGCCCTGCTCATGGCAGAGCCGCACCACGGCGGCCACCTGTTCAGTGGTTTCCGGCAACACCACCAGCGGTGGCTGGTAGCGATGCAGGGTGAGGCCATCGCAGTCGTAGGCCAGCAGCTCCTGGCGCGCTGTGATCACGCCTCGGGCCGGCATCAGCCGGCGGCACTGCCGGGCCAGCCGCTGCCAGTCGATCGTGAGGCCCCTGGCAGGGGCTTCGGAAGTGGCCAGGCTGGAGGCCATCAACCCACGCCATTGCCACACGAACTTACAGAGCGAAAGCGGATCCGCCCGCTTCTGCGTCAGGATGGGTCACGGTTCAGTTCCTCCGTCCGCGGATCCCGTCTTGTCGGCTTCTCCCACAGCGCCCGTTTCGACTCCTGTGCTCAACACCATCCGCTCCCAGGAGATCTTCACCGCCGCCCAGAAGCTCATGCCCGGCGGCGTGAGTTCCCCGGTGCGGGCGTTCAAGTCCGTCGGCGGCCAGCCGATCGTCTTTGACCACGTCAAGGGCGCCTACGCCTGGGACGTGGACGGCAACCGCTACATCGATTACGTCGGCAGCTGGGGGCCGGCCATCTGCGGCCATGCCCACCCCGAGGTGATCGCCGCCCTGCATGCGGCCCTCGACAAGGGCACCAGCTTCGGCGCCCCTTGTGTGCTGGAGAACCAGCTGGCCGAACTGGTGATCGAGGCGGTGCCCTCGGTCGAGATGGTGCGCTTCGTCAACAGCGGCACCGAGGCCTGCATGTCGGTGCTGCGCCTGATGCGCGCCTTCACCGGCCGCGAGAAGATCATCAAGTTCGAGGGCTGTTACCACGGCCACGCGGACATGTTCCTGGTCAAGGCCGGCTCCGGTGTGGCCACCCTCGGCCTGCCCGATTCCCCCGGTGTGCCCCGCTCCACCACCGCCAGCACCCTCACGGCCCCCTACAACGATCTGGAGGCCGTCAAGCAGCTGTTCGCCGAAAATGCTGGTGAGATCGCTGGTGTGATCCTCGAGCCGGTGGTCGGCAATGCCGGCTTCATCACCCCGGAGGCGGGTTTCCTGGAGGGTCTGCGTGAGATCAGCCGCGAACACGGCGCCCTGCTGGTGTTCGATGAGGTGATGACCGGCTTCCGTATCAGCTATGGCGGTGCCCAGGCCAAGTTCGGCATCACCCCCGATCTGACCACGATGGGCAAGGTGATCGGTGGCGGATTGCCCGTGGGCGCCTACGGCGGCCGCGCTGACATCATGGCGATGGTGGCCCCGGCCGGGCCGATGTATCAGGCCGGTACCCTCAGCGGTAACCCCCTGGCGATGACCGCCGGCATCAAGACGCTGGAGCTGCTCAAGCAGCCCGGCAGCTATGAGCGGCTTGATTTGATCACCCGGCGCCTCAGCGATGGCATCGGCGAGGCGGCTCGTGCCGCCGGCCTGCCCTACAGCGGTGGCAGCATCAGCGCCATGTTCGGCTTCTTTCTCTGCGAGGGGCCAGTGCGCAATTTTGAGGAGGCCAAGGCCACCGACAGCGTCCGCTTCGGCAAGTTGCACCGGGCGATGCTCGAACGGGGCGTGTATCTGGCTCCCAGCTCGTTTGAGGCCGGCTTCACCTCCCTGGCCCACAGCGACGCCGACATCGATGTCACGATTGAGGCCTTCCGCGGCGCCTTCGCCCAGATCGCCTGATGGCCGCAGGTCCCCGGCTGCAGAGCTGCGCCGCGACGAGCTCCAAAGCCGGGATTCGCCTGGGTCGTCGCCACCGGGCTGCCCTCGGCCTGGCGCTGCTGGGCTCGGCCCTGTCGCTGGGCGGCTGCGGCGGCCCCGACCCGGCCCAGCAAGCGGTCAACCTCAGCCAGGGGGTGCCGCTGGGGGCGGTGCTGGCGATGAGTGGCAACGCCAACGTCTATGGCCAGGACCAGAAGACAGGGTTGAACCTGGCTCTGGCCGAACTGAACGGCAAGGGCGGCATCAACGGCAAGCCCCTGGCCCTGCAGATCGAGGACAGCGGCAGTGATGAACCCGGCGCCAACGCTGCCTTCACCCTGCAGATCAACCGTGGCGTGCTGGCGCTGATCGGCCCCACCCTGTCGCAGCAGGCCTTTTCGGCTGACCCGATCGCCCAGCGCCGCGGCGTACCCGTGGTGGCCCCCTCCAACACCGCCACCGGCATTCCGGAAATCGGCCACTTCATCAGCCGCGTATCAGCCCAGAGCTCGGTGATCGCGCCGCTCTCGATCGCCCGGGCCCTGCAGCTCCATCCCCAGATCCGCCGGGCCGCGGTGTTCTACGCCCAGGACGACGCCTACAGCAGCGCCGAAACAACGATCTTCCAGCAGGCCCTCACCGCCAAGGGGCTCAAGCCGGTGACGGTGCAGCGCACCCAGCTCAACGACCAGGACTTCCAGACCCAGATCAGCGCCGCCTTACAGCAGAAACCGGATCTGGTGGTGCTGTCCCTGCAGGCCGTTGATGGCGGCAATATGGTCCGTCAGCTGCGGGAGCTCGGCTACAAGGGCGCGATCGTGGTGGGGAATGGCATGAACACGCCCAACATCTATCCGATTTGTCAGAAGTACTGCGACGGCATCCTGATCGCCCAGGCCTACAGCCCCGAACTGCGTACACCCGCCAACATCGCCTTGCTGCGGCGCTTTAAGGCCAGCCAGGGGGGTGCCATTCCACCCCAGCTCACCGCCCAGGCCTGGACCGCCCTGCAGGTGCTGGCCGAAGCGCTGCAACGGCTGGATCGGCGCCAGCCGCTCCAGCAGACGAACCTCGCCGAGGCTCGCAAGGCGCTGATGGCGGAACTCCTCTCCGGCACCTATCAGACGCCCCTGGGGGAGATCCGCTTCACCCCTGAGGGAGAAGTGATCCAGAACGATTTCTTCGTCGCCCAGGTGCGCATGGATCCCAGTGGCAAGAGTGGGCGCTTTGCGCTGCTTCCCTGACAGCATGGGCCCTGAAGCTGGCTTGATGGCGCAAGGGAGCTGGCGATGCAGCTGATCCAGCTGCTGCTCAACGGTCTGTCGCTGGGGGCGGTGTATGCCCTGTTTGCGCTGGGCTACACGCTGGTGTTTTCGGTGCTGGGGGTGATCAACTTCTCCCACGGCGCGGTCTTCACCCTCGGGGCCTACTTCACCTATCTGCTGATCGGCGGCCAGGCCGGGGCCAACGGTCTGCTGGCCGGTCTGCAACTGCCTGTGGCCCTGCCCTTCGCCCTGGCCCTGCCCCTGGCTGGCCTGGCCTCGGCCCTGGTGGCCCTGTTGATCGAGCGGGTGGCTTTCCGCCCCCTGCGCCAGCGCGGTGCCGATTCCCTGCTCGCCCTGATCTCCAGCCTGGGGGCCGGGGTGATCCTGGTCAATCTGATCCAGCTGCTGATGGGGGCCGAAAGCTATGCGATTCCGATCGGCACCCTCGGCACCCTGCCGGCCGCCCTCAGCTTCGGTGGTGCCCAGGTGCGCACGGTGCAGGTGTTGCTGCTGGCGATTTCGCTGCTGCTGTTGCTGCTGCTGAGTGTCTGGCTGGAGGGCAGCCGCAGTGGCAAGGCCCTGCAGGCCGTTTCCGAGGATCCGGTCACCGCCCAGCTGCTTGGCATCGACAGCGACGGCATGATCCGCCTGGCCTTTGGCATCAGCGGCTTCCTCGCCGGGGTCTCCGGCGGCCTGGTGGGCCTGAGCGTCAGCATCGCCGGGCCCTACTTCGGCATCAGCTACGGCCTCAAGGCGCTGGGGGTGCTGGTGCTCGGCGGGCTCGGCAGTGTGCCCGGAGCCATGCTCGGTGGGTTGATCATCGGCCTGGCCGAAGCATTCGTGCCGGCCGAATGGTCTGGCTGGAAAGATGCCGTGGCCTATGGCTTCCTGTTTCTGATCCTGGTGCTGCGGCCCCAGGGCCTGCTCGGCAAGCCCCTGGGCACGAAGGTCTGAGCCATGGATGCTGGCCTGCTCGAACAGATGCTGATCGGCGCCCTGCTGGCCCTGTCGGTGTATCTGCCCCTGCGCTGCGGCCAGCTGTCGTTGGCCACCCCCGGCTTCTTCGCCATCGGCGGCACCGTGGCGGCCCTGCTTTCCACCAGGATCCCGAGCTTCGCCGGCACGGGCGCCACCTCACCGCTGCCGGCGCTGCTGCTGGAAATGACCCTGGGGGGGCTGCTGGCGGCCCTGCTGGCGCTGGCGATCGGCGGCACGGTGCTGCGGCTGCGGGGTATCTATCTGGCGATCGCCACGATCGCTTTGGTGGAGATCCTGCGGGTGATCACGCTCAATCTGTCCTTCACCGGCGGTGCCCTGGGCATCTTCGGCATCCCCCAGCCCTTCGCCACGGCCAGCGGCTATGCCGGTTTCACGCTCGTGCTGCTGGCCTTGGTCTGCTGGCTCTGCGCCCGGCTGGAGCAGCTGCGCCTGGGCCGGGCGATGGCGGCGATCCGCGACGACGAGCTGGCCGCCGCCTGCGTCGGCATCGACACCGCCCAGGTGAAACTCCAGGCCTTCGTGCTCAGTGCGCTGCTGGCCGGCCTCACCGGTGTGCTGGCGGCCCACTTCCTCAACTCCTGGAACGCCAAGGTGGGCAGCTTTGACGCCAGCATCACCACCCTGGCCTTCGTCGTCTTTGGTGGTTCGCGCACCTGGCTGGGCCCGGTGATCGGCGGCCTGGTGCTCACGGCCCTGCCGGAGCTACTGCGTCCGGTGGGTGATCTGCGCCTGATCGTGTTCGGTCTGGTGATTCTGCTGGGGCCGGTGCTGTTCCCCCAGGGTCTGATCACACCGCAGCGACTGCAGGGGCTGGGCCCGTGGGTTGCGGGACTCGGCCAGCAGCTGCGGGGCCGGGTTCCGGGACCCTGGCGCCGATGAGCACTGTTCCTCTGCTGGAGGCTGTTCCCCTGCGGGAAGCTGTTCCCCTGTTGCAAGTGGAGGGGCTGAGCTGCCGTTTCGGCGGCCTGCTGGCTCTCAACAACGTCTCGCTGGCGGTGCGACAGGGGGAGATCTTCGGGCTGATCGGCCCCAATGGTGCCGGCAAGACCACCCTGTTCAATGTGATCTCGGCGCTGACGCCGCCCAGTGCCGGTCGGGTGCTGTGGCGCGGCGCGCTGATTCCGGCCTCCCGTCCCGATCAGCTCAGTCGACTGGGCCTGGCCCGCACCTTCCAGAACCTGCGTCTGTTCGACAGTCTCTCGGTGCGCGACAACGTGTTGGTGGGCTTGCACCGTTTTGCGGCCAGCCCCCTGGCGGCGGGGCTGCTGGGCAGCGCCACGGTGCGGCGGCGGCAGCGAGAGCTTGAGCAGCGAGCCCTGGAGCTGCTGGCCCTGGTGGGGCTCGAGGATCAGGCCCAGCTGCCGGCGTCTGGCTTGCCCTACGGCGAGCGGCGACGCCTGGAGCTGGCCCGGGCCCTGGCCACCGAGCCGCAGCTGCTGCTGCTGGATGAGCCCGCCGCTGGCATGAATCCGGCCGAAAAAGATGATCTCTGCGGGCTGATTCGCACGATCCGCAACCGCTTTGAGCTCACCGTGATGATCATTGAGCACCATGTGCCGTTGATGATGCGGCTCTGCGATCGGCTGGCGGTGCTCAACTTCGGCGAGCGCATCGCCCTGGGCTCGCCCGCCGCCGTGCGTCAGGATCCAAGGGTGATCGAGGCCTACCTCGGGAGTTCCCGATGACGGCCGCCCACGGCCTTGCTGCCCACGGCCTTGCCGCCCACGACCTCGCCTCAACCAGCGTGCCGTTGCTGGAGCTGCGCCGGCTCACGGTGCGCTATGGCGCGATCACGGCTCTGCGGGGGCTGGATCTGAGCCTGCGGCAAGGGGAACTGGTCACCCTGCTGGGCGCCAATGGCGCCGGTAAGAGCACCACTCTGCGGGCGATCTCCCAGCTGGTGAGCGCCAGTGCCGGCAGCATCCACTGGCGGGGTGCCGATCTGGCCGGTCTGCGGCCCGAGGCCACGGTGAAGCTCGGCATCGGCCACTGCCCGGAGGGGCGCCGCGTGCTGGCTCGCCAGAGCGTGGCCACCAATCTGGAGCTGGGGGCCTGGCTGCGTCGGGACAAGCCCGGCATTGCCGCTGATCTGGAGCGCTGTTATCAGCTGTTCCCGCGGCTGGCGGAGCGCCAGCGCCAGCTGGCCGGCAGCCTCTCGGGCGGCGAACAGCAGATGCTGGCGATCGCCCGCTCGCTGATGGCCAGGCCCAGCCTGCTGCTGCTCGATGAACCCAGCCTCGGCCTGGCCCCGAAGCTGGTGGCTGAGGTGATGGCCATCCTGGCCGAGCTGCATGCCGGTGGCCTGACGATGCTGCTGGTGGAGCAGAACGCCAATGCCGCTCTGGAGATCGCCGATCGGGGTCTGGTGCTGGAAGCCGGCTCGGTGCGCCTGGCGGGCACGGCCCAGGAGCTGCTCGCCAATGCCGAGTTGCGGGCCTCCTATCTGGGCGATGGCGACGGCTGCTGATCAGGCTCATCAAGGTTGACCATCGTCGATTTTTCAAGGTTGTCTAAGGTTTCATGACTCGATCGAATCCAAGCCGATGGGACATCATTCGCAGCTTTATGCCAAGGGTCTTGAGGAAATGCGGCGCCATCTTGGCCCCCAGGCCGATCATCTGATTGGACGAATCGAAGCCATTTCAGCGGAGTTTGCCAAGGTGAATGTGGAGTTCCCCTACGGCGAGCTATACACCCGCCAGGTGCTTGATCCGCGCGTACGGGAGCTCTGCACGGTGGCGGCGCTGACGGTGCAGGGCTTTTCCAGTCCGCAGCTGAAACTTCATATCGAAGCAGCCCTTAATTGCGGGGCCTCGAAAGAGGAGATCACCGAGATCATCACCCAGATGATTGCCTACGCCGGCTTTCCTGCCGCCACCAACGCCCTGCTCGCCGCCGGTGAGGTGTTTGATCGGCTCGAAGCTGTCGCCTGAAGCGGTCGCCTGAAACCGTCGCCTGAAACGTCTTGCCTGGAAACCAGACGCCGCAGTCAACGAGATGATCCTGTCGCTGTGCTGATCGTCAGCGTCGATGATGCTCCCACTCGGAACGCCCCCGCCTCGATGCGTTGTCCTCCTCTGCTGATCGCGGTGCTGAGCCGCCTGCTGCCGATCGTGGTATTGGGCCTGGCGATCGGCGTGGCCTGCTGGCCCCTCAATCTGCTGGATCGGGCCCAGGATCAGCTGCTGCAACTGCTGCCCGGTTTCGAGGGCGGCGGCTGGAGGCCGCTCACGGTGGCGATGGCCTGCGCGCCGCTGCTGGTCATGCCCGTGCTGCTCTGGTTGCAGGCCGGCATCTGGTCCGAGGCGGCCGGTTCCGGCATCCCCCAGACCCTGGTGAGCCTGGAGCATCCGGAGCGAGCCGCTGCGCTGCTGGCACCGAAGGCCACGGTGCAGCGGTTGATGCTCTGGTCGATGGCCACCCTGGCCCTGTTGCCCCTGGGCCGCGAAGGGCCGGTGGTGCACGTCGGAGCGGCTGTGGCCCACAGCCTGCGGCAACGGTTCCCGCGCTGGCTGCAGCAGCTGGGCCGGGATCAGCTGCTGGCCTTGGCGGGCGGTGCCGGGCTGGCGGCCGGCTTCAACACCCCGTTGGTGGGCACGGTGTTCGTGGCGGAGGAACTCACCAGCAGCTTTGGCGCCAAGTTGATCTGGCCCACCCTGCTGGCCTGCGTCAGCGCCGCTGGCTTCAGCAATCTCGGCGGTCAGCCCCAGTTCGCTCTGGGCCTGCTGCACGCCATACCCGCCGAACCCCGCCAGCTGTTCTGGGCGATCCCGCTCGGCATCAGCGCCGGCCTGCTGGGGGCGCTGTTTGGCAGGTTGCTGCTGGACACCACCCGCTGGTTGACGCCAAGGGCTCGCCGCCAGCCGCTGCGGGTGGGCTTGGTGCTGGGCCTGCTGCTCACAGGCCTGACCCTGGCCAGCGGCGGCTTCGCCAGTGGGGATGGCGAGGCGCTGATGAGCTGGATGATCGGCCATCCCGATGCCGATCTGCCCAGCGCCGGCCTGCTGCTGGCCCGGTTGGTCGGCCCCTGCCTGGCCCTGGGGGCCGGGGTGCCGGGGGGGCTGATCGATCCAGCCTTTGCCATCGGTGCCGTGGTGGGTCAGAGCCTCGGCCAGCTGCTGGGGCTGGGGATGATGGGCCTCGCCCTGGGGATGGCGGCGGCCCTGGCTGGGGCCACCCAGTTGCCGGTGCTGAGCGTGGTGTTTGCCCTGCGGCTGGCCGGCGATCAACAATTGCTGCCTGGCGTTGTGTTGGCGGCGGTGATCGGCGCCTACTGCAGCCGGCTGTTGATGAAGAAGCCGGTGTATCACGCCCTGGCGGCAGGGCTGGAGTGATCCCCGGGCGCCTGAGGCCGGCGCCGGCGGCCACCGAGACGCTCCCCATGCCCGAACGGATCAGCTCAGCTGAGGCAGCACTGGGGCTCAGCACCCATGCTGACCCGAATGATCAATCCACGTAAGTTGTCGGTTCCTCTGGCTTTTTTCCTGTGACCGCTCCGGCCTCCCCGACTCTTCGCTGGATCACTGCCGGTCTGCTTGCCGCCGGTGCCGGCCTGGCGCTGGCGCTGCCGTTCGTGTCCGCCACCCTGTTGACGATCCTGCTGGGCAGCGCCGCCGTGGTGGCGGGCCTCTCCCAGCTGCTGCGACTGACCGGAGCGGCGGACCTTCGCGCCAAAATCTTCCGTGGCCTGTCGGGGGCGCTTTATGTGGTGGGCGGCCTCTGGTGCCTTGCCTTCCCGATCGAAAGCACCGTCAGCCTCACCCTGTTTCTGGGATTCCTGCTGGTGGCCGAGGGGGTGATGGAGCTGGCGGCGGCCGCATCTGGGCCGATCGGTGCCCGGGGCCTGGTGCTGCTGGATGGCATCGTCACCGTGGTGCTGGGCGGCATGTTGGTGGCTGAATGGCCCAGCGACAGCCTCTGGGCCATCGGCACCCTGTTCGCCATCGCCCTGGGCTTCTCGGCCGTGAACATGCTCACCGCACCGGCCGCGGCTGCTCCTCCGGCGGCCAGCTGAGCGAGCACGGCACGCCTCGGTGGTCCGGGCCGTTTGCTGTCCGAGTCGTTGGCTGTTCAGGTTTTGTCCTGTTCAAGCTGAAATCCGTCGGCCTGGCCGTAGCCACCGCCGCCGGGGGTTTCGATCCTGAGCACATCCCCCGCCGCCATCGCCACCAGGGCAGAGCCGGGCAGGTTTTCGGTACGGCCATCGGCGTGGCAGAGGCTGTTCTGACCCGTCTGGCCGGCGCTGCCGCCGGCGAGGCCGAAGGGGGCCACGCGGCGGGATCCCGAGAGGATCGCCGCAGTCATCGGTTCGAGAAAGCGCAGCCAG
>CAIZOZ010000556.1 GCA_903934745.1 uncultured cyanobacterium | reverse complement strand
GCCGCGCTGATGCGGCGGGTAAGACGGGAGAGTTCGCTACGTAAATAAGTAGTGAGGTCGCGCTGCTGGGTGGGCTGCACCGCCACCACCGAGGCAAAGCCTTCCGCCCGCCCCGGACCAAAGGCCTCATCCGCCAAAGCAGCGGCCATGCGGCGAATCACCGGGACGGGAACGGGGCGCTCCCGTTTCTCGTTCCAGCGCAGGCAGGTGCTCACCGGTGTGAAGTGCCACCAGCCGATCCACTCCACTGGCCTGGGTAAGGCCAGCTGCTGGGTGATCGCCAGCCGCCAGGGCCGCTGGGCATGGGTGGCATCCACGATCACCGGCATTCCGGCTGCCACCGCACCGATCAACCGCTCATGCAGCCGCTGCTGGATCGACGGCCAGGGCCCCTGAACGGCCGAATCACCGAACACCTCAGCGCGGATCGCATCGGTCGAGAGCACCACCGCCGGCTGCCCCTCAGGCCCTGCAAGCAAAGGGGCGAGCGCGGTGGCAGTGGTGCTCTTGCCACTGGCGGGCGGGCCGATTAGTAGGTGACAGCGCAGGGGCTCCATTGCTGCAGGTTGCTGGCCCTTACGGCCCGCGGCAACAGCCGCCAACCAACTGGAGCAGCCGGCTCAGTGCTGGCAGGGGGTTTCAGCCGGCTGGGTTCTTCGCGGGAAGGAGGGTGGACGGGAGCTGGAAAAGGGCAAGGCTGATTGCCCCGTTCTGCTGCCGCGCTGCCGTGCCAATCCAGCTCTCTGCTGCCGTTGTGCCGCCTGCGCGGCGGCGGCGCAAGTCCTACAGACCGCCCGAGATGCTGCTGAACCTGCACGTGCTGGATCTGATGGAAGTCAGCGGCAGCCAGATGCGTGCCGCCAGCGCCCTGTCGATGCACCAGACCACGGTGAGCCGCAGTTACTGGGACCTGGCCGAGCAGTTCCGCCTCCAGCCTGCGCGTGGTCCCCGCCAGGTGTGCCGCTGGGGGGGAAGCAGCAGCCTGCGCTTCCTGCGTCTGGCCAGCAGGGCCCATCGCCTAGAAGACGGCCGGCTGCGGCTGGGCACCGATGCGCTGCACCAGTCGCTGCTTGCCGGGCTGCCCGGGGTGTTGCAGGTGCCGCCCTGCTTCCACCCCGCTGGCGACTGGGCAACGCTGGTGGCCCAAGGCGTGATCGATGGGGCGCTGGTCTCCTCCCTTTGCCATAACCAAGAGCTGGCAAGCGGGGAACTACCGCGCTGGCCGGGAGTGCAGGTGCTGCCGCTGGGAACCTTGCCGCTGCAGCTAGTGGCCCATCAGCGTTGGGCCGAAGTGTGGGAGGAGCAGGTGTTGCTCCCCGCTGCGCAGATCATGCCGCTGCTGCATGGGGAGCTAGAGCCCTGCATCGGCAACTTGGAGCGCGCTTCGCGGGTCTGGCAGGACCCGCAGGCCTGGCTAGAGCAGCTGCAGCAGCGGCCCGTAGCGGTGCCGCTCTGCCCGGCCTTGGCCCCCAGGAGCTGGTGGCAGGAGCAGGGTCTGGTGCCGGTTGC
>CAIZOZ010000555.1 GCA_903934745.1 uncultured cyanobacterium | reverse complement strand
GGCCTTCTTTCTCACTCAGATCCGCGAGCGAACCAACAGCGGCAACCACCCGGCCGAACGCATGCGCCGGGAGAGGGAGATCTTCGCCCGCTGATCGGCCCGGTTCAGGCGTCGGCGTGACGACGGCGGCTCCAGAGCCGCACCAGTTTCTCCAGCTCCAGGTAGAGGAAGAACAGCATGCTCACGCCCACGCAGATCAGCAGGTCTTGGCCGGCCAGGGGCTCGGTGCCGAAGAACCGGGCCAGGAAGGGCACATAGAGCAGGAGCAGCTGCAGGCCGGTGGTGACGATGACCGCCCCGAGCAGCCAGGGGTTGGAGAAGGGCTTCACCTGCAGCAACGGCATGTCGCTGCGGGCCGAGATGGCGTGGCCCATCTGGGCCAGGCAGAGGGTGGTGAACACCATTGTTTTCCAGGGGCCCCCATTGCCGTAGGTGCGGTACGACCAGACCATCAGCGCGATCGTGAACAGGCCGAAGACAACCCCTACCCGCAGGATGTAACTGCCGATGCCCCGGGCGAAGATCGACTCACCGGGCTCGGCCGGCGGCCGGTCCATCAGGCCCGCCTCGCCCGGTTCGAGGGCTAGGGCCAGGGCCGGCACGCCATCGGTGACCAGGTTCATCCACAGGATCTGCAGCGGCGACATCGGCACCCCCACCAGGCCCACGAGCGGCGCGGCGGCGATCGTGATCAGTTCGCCGACATTGCTGCCGAGGATGTACTTCACGAAGCGGCGGATGTTGGCATACACCAGACGCCCCTCCTCGACCGCGTTGACGATCGTGGCGAAGTTGTCGTCGAGCAGGACCATCTCCGAGGCCTCCTTGGTGACCTCCGTGCCGGTGATGCCCATGGCCACACCGATGTGGGCCTGCTTGAGGGCCGGGGCGTCGTTGACGCCATCGCCGGTCATCGCCACGATCTCGTTGCGGGCCTGCAGGGCCTTGACGATGCGCAGTTTCTGATCGGGCGGCACCCGGGCATAGATGCTGCAGTGGCCCACCAGCTCCTGCAGGGACGCATCGTCGAGCTGCTCGAGCTCGCGCCCCAGCACCACTTCGGCGCCCGGATCCACCAGGCCGATGCCGGTGCCGATGGCCCGGGCGGTGAGCGGATGGTCGCCGGTGATCATCACCGGCCGGATGCCGGCACGGCGGCAGCGGGCCACAGCTTCGGGCACCTCGGGCCGGGCCGGATCGAGCTGGGCCATGAGGCCGAGCAGCACCAGCCCTTCGAGGCTATGGTCGGGACTGAGATGGTGGGGGGCACAGGCGAAGGCCAGCACCCGCAGCCCGGAAGCCGCCAGCTCCCGAGCCTGATCGAGCCACCAGGAGCGGCCGCTGTCGGTGAGGGGCGCCATGCCGCCGCCATCAAGCCAGCGATTGCAGGTGCCAAGGATCACCTCCGGGGCCCCCTTGCTGATCATCAGGGTGTGGGAGCCTTCGGCAGCAGCGCCGAGCGGCGCCTGCAGGCTGCCGGTGGGGTCTGCCACCCAGACCGCCATCAGCTGGCGCTCGGAGCTGAACGGAATCTCGCCGACACGGTCGTTGTGGCTGCGCAGGGCAAAGGCATCGATCCCAGCCTTGGCGGCGGCCACCACCAGGGCCCCCTCGGTCGGATCCCCCAGCACATCCCAACGGCCATCATCGAGGCGCTTGAGTTCGGCATCACTGCAGAGCACACCGGCCTGAAGCAGCAGCTGCTGGGCCCCGGCCGCCACCCCGTGCCGGGCTCCGTCCGGAACCGCCAGCTCCCGCTGGCTGAACTGGCCCCGGGGGTCGTAGCCATGGCCGCTGACGGCGATGGCGCCGGTGCCGCTGCGCAGCTCCTGCACCACCTGGCGGTTCTGGGTGAGGGTGCCGGTCTTATCGGAGCAGATCACAGTGACCGAGCCCAGGGCTTCGACCGCCGGCAAGCGGCGGATCAGGGCGGCCCGTTGCACCATGCGCTGGGTGCCGATCGCCAGGGTGACGGTGATCACGGCCGGCAGGCCCTCGGGCACGATCGCCACGGCCATCGACAGGGCCACCTCCAGCAGGTTGAGCAGCTCCTGACCCATCAGGACGCCGATCACCACCACCACAGCCACCAGGGCCAGGGACGAGAAGACCAGCACGTTGGCCAGGCCATCGAGGCGCTTCTGCAGAGGGGTTTCCTCGCCGCCGGCCGTGTTGATCAGTTCGGCGATCTGGCCCAGTTCGGTGGCCATGCCGGTGGCGGTGACCACGGCCGTGCCGCGCCCCCGCACCACTTCGGTGCCCTGGAAGACACTGTTCTGGCGCTCCAGCACCGGAGTGCCGGCCTCCAACACCAGATTGGCCTGCTTGAACACGGCCTCGGCCTCGCCGGTGAGGGCCGCCTCCCGCAGGCCCAGCTCCGCCACCTCGAGCAGGCGAGCATCGGCCGGCACCCGATCGCCCGCCTCCAGGCGGATCAGATCACCAGGCACCAGATGCTCGCTGGAGAGGCGCTGCCACTCGTCATCGCGGCGCACCAGCACAATCGGCTGAGACATCTGGCGCAGGGCCATCAAGGCATCCTGCGCCCGGGTTTCCTGCAGGTAGCCCAGCAGGGCATTGAGCCCGACGATCACCACAATGGCGATCGCATCCTTGGGGAACTTCTGCTCGAACCACGCCACCCCGGCCGAGACCGCGGCCACGGTCAGCAGCATGATCAGCATCACGTTGCTGAACTGATCCCAGAGGATCCGCAGCTTGCTGCGCCCCGCCTTGAGCTCGATGCGGTTGAGGCCCACCCTTTCCAGTCTTTCGGCCGCCAGGGCACTGGTCAGACCGGAAGAACTGGTGTCAAGGCGATGAAGGCACTCTTCCGGTGACAAGGCGTGCCAGGCGGAGGGGGGGTTGGAGGAGCTCAACAACGTCCGCATCGGATTGGAGGCAACCCTATGGTCTAACAGCCAAAAGTGGGTTAACGATGGCCACCCACCGGACATCGGCGCCAGCGACCAGCCGGGTTCCGGGCCGCCTCAGGCTCTGGGACGCTCTGCTGCAGTGGCGCAAGCAGCTCACGGTGCCCCAGTTCACGGTGGTGACGGGCCTGCTGGTGATTGCCTGCGGCACGCTGCTACTGGCCAGTCCGCTCTGCTCGCTGGATTCGGTGGGGCTGTGGGAAGCCCTGTTCACCGTCACCTCAGCGATCACGGTGACCGGGTTGTCGATCATCGACGTCGGCCGCGAGCTGACGCCGCTCGGCCAGGTGGTGCTGGCAGGCCTGATCCTCACCGGT
>CAIZOZ010000554.1 GCA_903934745.1 uncultured cyanobacterium | reverse complement strand
TCACCATAGACTCCAGCAAGGTACCCCTACAGGAAGGTTGTGGCAGGATGCGACGGCATGTGGACCTGTCTCGCCGTTGCGCGGGCAACGCCATGGTTCCGCCATCGCTCGCTCATTTCATGCCTGATTTACGTTTTTTTGTCTCACCGCTGCTGCTGGCTGCCGTGTCTGTCCAGGCCACCAGCGCCAGTGCTGGTGCGGTGGTGAGGCCGAATCTGGCTGCCATCAACGCCTACACCACAAGCGATGAGCAGGTCACCAGCATCTCCCAGTTCGCCGACGTCAGGCCCACCGATTGGGCCTATCAGGCCCTCGCCAACCTGGTGGAGCGTTATGGCTGTGTGGCCGGCTACCCCAACGGCAGCTTCAAGGGCGGCCAGTCGCTGAGTCGTTATGAAGCGGCGGCCCTGCTCAATGCCTGCCTTGATCGCGTCACCGAAACCACCGACGAACTCAAGCGCCTGATCCAGGAGTTTCAGAAGGAGCTCGCCGTCCTGCGCGGCAGGGTGGATGGCCTTGAGGCCCGCGTCGGCGAACTGGAGGCCAATCAGTTCTCCACCACCACCAAGCTCAAGGGATTGGCCACCTTCGTGCTGGGCGCCAACAGCTTCAGTGGCAGCGCCATCAACACAGGGGCCAACAGCGTCAACCGGCGAGCCAACGAGCTCACCGGTAAGCCTCGCTCCGCCGTGTCGCTGCCGAACGCCACCACGTTCAACTACGACGTTCAGCTCACGTTTGACACCAGTTTCAACGGCAAAGACCTGCTGCGCACCAATCTCCGGGCCGGCAACTTCGGCGACAGTGTGTTTGGCGGTGAACCCCATTCCCTGGGCCTTTCGGAGCTTGAGATCGCCTATCAGGAGGATTGCGGCGCAGCCGATTGCGGCGATGTCGTCGCCATTGACAAACTCTTCTATCAATTCCCGCTCGGCAGTGGCTTCACCGCCACGATCGGAGCCCGCGTCGGCCAGGAAGACATGCTGGCTCTCTGGCCCAGCGTCTACCCAGCCGACAGCATCCTGAACGTGATGACGGTCAATGGTGCACCCGCGGCCTACAACAAGAATCGCGGTGCCGGTGCCGGCCTTTGGTGGGAGAAAGACAACTTCAGCATCAGTGCCAACTATGTGGCCACCAATGCCGATGTGGGTGATCCAGCTGCAGGAGGCATTGGCACCAAGGGATCCGGTGGTACGGGAACCGTTCAGTTCGGCTATGCCGGAGAACAGTTTGGGCTGGCAGCCATCTGGAGTTATGTGCAACCCGAAACGGAGTTTGTGCCTGGCACGACACCCTTCACCCATTCAGCGATTGATCACAATGCCGAGGCCCGCACCAATGCCTTTGGCCTGAGTGGCTACTGGCAGCCGCTGGAAAGCGGCTGGTTGCCTTCTCTGAGCCTGGGCTGGGGCATCAACAGCACCACCTTCCTCACCAGTCAGAGTCAAGGCAGCCTCAGCACCAGCCAATCCTGGATGGCCGGACTGCAGTGGACCGATGTTTTCGTCAAAGGCAATGATTTCGGCATGGCTGTGGGCCAACCTGTGTTCGCCACCTCCCTCACCGGTGGCATCACTCCCGATGATGGAGGTGTCGTGTGGGAGTGGTGGTACAAGTTTCAGCTGACGGACAACATCAGCGTGACGCCAGCCATCATTGTTCTCAGTC
>CAIZOZ010000553.1 GCA_903934745.1 uncultured cyanobacterium | reverse complement strand
GCTGGTGCTGCACATCAAGGAAACCCGAGCTCGCCAGGGATTGCTTGAATTTTTCGCCGAGCGTGGTGTGGCCAGCGATCGCATCACCCTGATCGGCTATCAGAACGGGCCGGATTACATGGCCACCTACGGCCAGATCGACATCGCCCTCGACACCGCACCCTTTGCCGGCGGCACCACCAGCTTCGATGCCCTCTGGATGGGCGTGCCCCTGGTGACCCTGGCCGGCGAGCGCAGCTCCAGCCGCGGCGGCGCCAGCATCCTCACCAGCCTGGGGCGGCCCGAATGGATCGCCCGCAGCCCCGAGCAGTACATCGCCATCGCCCAACGCCTCGCCGCCGATCCCCAAGGGTTGGCGGCAATTCGCAGCGGCCTGCGGGCCGAACTGCAGGCCTCACCCTTGATGGATAACGCCGGCTTTACCCGGGAGCTTGAAGCGCTCTACCGCCAGGCGTGGGAGCAGGGGAGTGGGGGCGGCTGAGCTTTCAGGCGCATCAATTCATAACAAAACTCCGCAATGAATTGGCATCAGCCGCAATCTTTCTCCAGTTGATTGCAGTTGTTTGAATCAGCGAAAGTTCACAGACAATCCAAGAACTCCCGCACATCAACTTGAGCCTGCCGCAGCAAACCAGATAGGGTTCCTACCTTGACTGGTTTGTGTAAAGGGACAACGCAGCCGCGACTGCCAGATCGCATCACCACGTGGCTGCCGTTCTGGCGAACGATCTCAAATCCCAGCCGCTCCAAAGCGCGGATGATCTCCCGTCCAGACAGGTGGGGGAGTTTAGGCATGGGCAGCGACGCTGAACAGGGTCACCAGGGGATGGCCCTTCACCCCAGCAGGGAACTCCTCGAGGTAGAGCGAGGTGGCTTCGCGCAGGTTGGCGAGGGCCTCCTCGATGGAGTCTCCCTCTGTGGTTGTGCCCGTCTCGGGATTAAAGGCCACGTACCCGCCTTCCTCAGCGGGGGTGAGCACAGCAGTGAGTTCCATCGGCTCTGGTGAGATGCTCTCAGTCTGGGGTTGCCCGGATCAGTTTGGTTGGAGCGCTCCGGTTGCCAGCACCCCCAGGCGGCGCAGCAACGGCAGACAGCGGCGGCGAAAGTCGTCGGCCACGCGCTCCAGATCGGCTGGACGTTGACCCTCGGGCACGGGCTGCCCATCGCGCAGCAGGAGTTGGTCGAGGCGTTTGAGGCCGGCATCGATCGCTCCGGCCAGGTCGGCTTCACTGCAGCCCTGGTTCAGGGCGTTGAGGGCGAGGAACTCCATCCCAGTGAGCTTGTGGAGGTTGCCACTCACGGGGCAGGCCAGGGCGCTGTAGTTGGCACCGGCGGCGACGCTGGCGGCAATATGGACGTTGAAGCGTTGGCTGGGGGCCGGATCCCGCTCGCCCGGCACCAGCGCCACGGCCTTGCGGCCCAGCAACAGGCCCAGATTCTGCAGCAGCGAGAGCTGGGGCGTGCCAGGGGGGATGGATGGCCGCAGCTCGGCCAGGGAGCGGGCCCCATCGCCCAGGCCATCGAGCAGGGCCCTCATCCAGTCGCGGTTGGCCTGGATCTCGCCCCAGGCGAGGGGAAAGCGGTAGCTGCCCTCGTCATCGAGGGCGTCTTGATCCAGCAGGCTGCAGAGCCGCACCTGCTCCAGGGCAGCTCCAGCCTCCAGGGGCCAGACGGGGTCGATCCCCTTCACATAAACATCGCGGCGGAAGGACTGGTTGGTGAGCAGGTCGCGCACCAGCTCCCTCAGGCCCGGATCGCTCTGAAGCTGGATCTGCTGCTGGGCGGGCACCGGCAGCAGCCCCTCAAAGTTCTCGGCCAGGGTGGCACTGCCGAGGTAGCGCAAGCCCAACTCGCGCAGGGGTTCAATCACCTGGTTGGCATAGAGCGGCTGCCAGTGGCTGTGGTTGTATTCATGCAGCAGGTAGGCGGGATCCATCTTGCCGAGATCCTCCAGCCTTGGCGCCAGCTGGGGCTGGGAGTTGAACACCAGGGCATTGGCCTGGCGCAGGCCCTGAAACAGCTCCCGGGCAGCGTCGAGCGCCGGTTGTCCATCCCCGCGCGGGCCCTGCAAGCTGCTCACGCCGTGCTGGAACGGCAGCATCGGCAGCCAGCCGGGCAG
>CAIZOZ010000552.1 GCA_903934745.1 uncultured cyanobacterium | reverse complement strand
GCTGCCGCCAGCAGAGCAGAGCCACCGCCAGCTGACTGGCCGTGGCCAGGGCCGCGAGGCTGCGCACCCGCTCTGGGGTACCTGCGGGCAGAAACGATAGAGCCAGGCCCGCCAGCAGGGGCAGGGCCAACAGCAGCAGCAAGGTGAGGGTCGCCATCAGCGCAGGGAGCGAAGGATCTCGGTGGGCACAGGAGCGGGGCCAGCCAGCAACCAGGCGGCCATCAACAGCACCCCGAGCACGAGGGTGAGGGCATAGGCCTGGGTGCGGCCGGAGGTGGTGAAGCTGAGCCGGCGCGCCCCCGCCAGGGCGGCACCGCCGGCGGCACCGCTGAAGCCATCCACCAGCCGCTGATCCGACCAGGCGCTGATCCGGGCCAGCGTCAGCACCAGGGCCACCACGGTGCGGTGATAGAAGCGCTCGGTCTGCATGTCGTGGGCGAGCCAGTCCTGCAGACCGCCCAGGGCCGAAGGCAGATGGGCCAGGGGATGGGGGCGCAGATAGAAGATCGCCGAGAGGCCGCCACCCACCAGGGTGGAGAGCAGCAGCGGCGCGGCCAGCGGCCCCCAGCCCGGCAGCGGCAGCTGGGGCAGAGCGGCGGCGAAGACGCCATTGCGCACCAGCAGCTGGGGCAGGTGCAACACCAGCCCCGTGAGCAGCAGGGTGGGCAGCACCATCAGCCACAGCACCTCCGGCGAACGGGCAGTGAACGGGGTGGGCCGACCGGCCCAGATCAGGCCGAAAATGCGGATCAAACCAGCGCTGATCAACGCATTGGTGAGCAGCACCAGGCCCCCCAGCAGCCAGGGGTGCTGGCTGGCACTGGTGAGCAGCAGCAGCTCCCGCAGGGCGGCGAAGCCACCGAACGGGGGCAGGCCGATCAGGCCCACCGCACCGGCCAGGAAGGCGATGCCCATCAACGGCCGCTTGCCCCAGAGCCCGCCCAGCTGGGTCAGATCCTGGGTGACATTGGTGAGCACGATGGCGCCGATCGCCATCAGCATCAACGCCATCGGCAGCGGGTAAACGAGCATCAGGTGATCGGCGACGGCGGTGCCGCCGAGGCCCACCGCCACGAACAGCAGGCCCAGCCAGCTGCTGACCAGAAACGACAGCGCCCGCTTGACATCGATCTGAGCCAGGGCGATCAGGGCCCCCACCACGGCGCTGGTGCCGCCCACCACCACCAGCACACTGGCCACCAACGGGCTGAGCTCAATCAGGGGTTCGAGGCGCAGCAGCACCCAGGCCCCACCCACCACCACCACCGAGTTGCGCAACACCGTGGAGGGCAGGGGGCTCTCCATCGCCTCATCGAGCCAGAGGTGCAGGGGAATCTGGGCACACTTGCCCATCGGGCCGGCGATCAGGGCCAGCAGGATCAGGTTGAAGCCGACGGGCAGGGGCAGCTGGTTGTTGGTTTGATCGGCGGCCCAGGCCTGCAGGCCGTGGAAGTTCCAGGTGCCGGTGAGCGGCAGCAGGGCGATCACACCCACCAGCAACACCAGATCGCCAATGCGCTTGGTGAGGAAGGCATCGCGGGCGCCCTTCACCACCAGGGGCTGGTTGTACCAGGTGCCCACCACCAGGTAGGTGCCGAGGGTGAGCAGCTCCAGAATCACGTAGCTGAAGAAGATCGAATCGGTGAGCACCAGGGCGCACAGGCCCGCCTCAAAGAAGCTGAGCGAGCCGAAGAACCGCGGCCAGCCCCAGTCCATCTCCATGTAGGCGATGGCATAGATCTGCACCAGCACATGCAGGCCGGTGATCAGCGTCATCGCGATCAGGGCGGGCTCGGTGATCAGGCCATCGAAACCGATGCGCAGCCCCGCGGTCTGCAGCCAGGTCCAGCCGAAGGTGAGCGGCCGGTAGAGGGCAGCGGAACCGGCCTGGGAGTTGGAATGGAGCGCCAGCAGGGCCAGGGTGCTGTGCAGGAAGGCCAGCGTCACCATCGACAGGTTGAGGTAGCCGCAGGGGCGCGGCCCGCTGCGGGAGATCAGCCCCGGCGACCAGAGCAGCGACAGCAACGAAGCCAGCAACGGATAGAGGGGCACCAGCCAGGCCGACTGGGCAAAAAACAGGGTCATGGCGGCAGGGATGGCGCTGAAGCGCGCCTTGGCCGCGAAAACTAAGGACTGAATCAGCCGATTGGGTGCGCAACAGGGCAGGGAAAACCAATGGGATCCCCAAGAATCCCTTATGCATCAGCGCTGCGGGCCCCTGGATGGCAGCAGGCGGGGGTGGTTGCGATTACCCAAATGGTGTTGGTTGCTGCCAACAGCGGGCCTCAGGCGACTGCAAAACTGGAACCACCTGTGGGGATGCTGATGGGCTGTGCCAAGTGCGGCGGTCGGATGCTCACCAAGGTGGGGCGCAGCAAGCCGATGCTGATCTGCACGGATTGTGGTCACCCGATCAGGGAGGTCGACAATCGCGAAAACCGCCAGCGGCAGCGCAACGGATCGCTGTTCATGCTGGCCCTGGCGGCCGTGGCCATGATGGCCTTCTTTCTCACTCAGATCCGCGAGCGAACCAACAGCGGCAACCACCCGGCCGAACGCATGCGCCGGGAGAGGGAGATCTTCGCCCGCTGATCGGCCCGGTTCAGGCGTCGGCGTGGCGGCGGCGACGCCAGAGCCGCACCACCTTCTCCAGCTCGAGATAGACAAAGAACAGCAGACTCACCCCCACGCAGATCAGCAGGTCGTGGCCGGCCAGCGGCACGGTGCCGAAGAAGCGGGCCAGAACCGGCACATAGAGCAGAACCAGCTGCAGGGCGGTGGTGAGCAGCACGGCCCAGAGCAGCCAGGGATTGGAGAAGGGCTTCACCTGCAGCAGCGGCAGATCGCTGCGGGCCGAGAGGGCGTGGCCCATCTGGGCCAGACAGAGGGTGGTGAACACCATCGTTTTCCAGGGGCCCGCATTGCCGTAGGTGCGATAGGCCCACACCATCAGGCCAATCGTGATCAGGCCGAAAACCACTCCCACCCGCAGGATGTAGCTGCCGATGCCGCGGGCGAAGATCGACTCCCCCGGCTCCGCCGGCGGCCGGTCCATCAGGCCCGCCTCGCCCGGTTCCAGGGCCAGGGCCAGGGCCGGCACCCCATCGGTGACCAAATTCATCCAGAGAATCTGCAGCGGCGTCAGCGGCACCCCCACCAGCCCCACCAGCGGTGCGGCGGCGATCGTCACCAGTTCGCCCACATTGCTGCCGAGGATGTACTTCACGAAGCGGCGGATGTTGGCATACACCAGCCGCCCCTGCTCGACGGCATTGACGATCGTGGCGAAGTTGTCGTCGAGCAGCACCATGTCGGCGGCCTCCTTGCTCACCTCCGTGCCGGTGATGCCCATGGCCACGCCGATGTGGGCCTGCTTGAGGGCGGGGGCATCGTTGACGCCATCGCCGGTCATGGCGACGATTTCACGGCGCCCCTGCAGGGCCTTGACGATGCGCAGCTTCTGCTCGGGTGGCACCCGCGCATAGATGCTGCAGTGCCCCACCAGCTCCTGTAGGGCGGCGTCATCGAGCTGCTCGAGCTCGCGGCCCAGCACCACCTCGGCGCCCGGCTCCACCAGGCCGATGCCGGCGCCGATGGCGCGGGCCGTGAGCGGATGATCGCCGGTGATCATCACTGGCCGGATGCCGGCGCGGCGGCAACGGGCCACCGCCTCGGGCACCTCCGGCCGGGCCGGATCGAGCTGGGCCATCAACCCCAGCAGCACCAACCCCTCAAGGCCATGGTCGGGACTGGGGTGATGGGGGGCGCAGCCGAAGGCCAGCACCCGCAGACCGGCAGCCGCCAGCTCGCGGGCCTGCTCCAGCCACCAGGCACGCTCGCTCTCCTCCAGGGGCGCCATGCCACCGCCATCGAGCCAGCGATTGCAGAGCGACAGGATCACCTCCGGCGCCCCTTTGCTGATCATCAGCGTGTGGGAGCCCTCGGCGGCGGCACCGAGCGGCGCCTGGAGGCTGCCGCTGGGATCGCCCACCCACACCGCCATCAGCTGGCGTTCGGAGCTGAAGGGGATTTCGGCCAGGCGGTCGTTGTGGCTGCGCAGGGCGAAGGCATCGATCTCGGCCTTGGCGGCCACCACCACCAGGGCCCCCTCGGTGGGATCACCGAGCACATCCCAACGGCCGTCGCTCTCGCGCTTGAGTTCGGCATCACTGCAGAGCACACCGGCCTGCAGCAGCAACTGCTGGGCACCGACGGCCACGCCGGCCCGGGCGCCGGCCGGAGCAGCCAGGCTGCGTTCGCTGAACTTGCCCCTGGGGTCGTAGCCATGGCCGCTGACGGCGATGGCGCCGGTGCCGCAGCGCAACTCCTGCACCACCTGGCGGTTCTGGGTGAGGGTGCCGGTCTTGTCGGAGCAGATCACGGTGACCGAACCCAGGGCCTCCACGGCGGGCAGCCGGCGGATCAGGGCGGCGCGCTGCACCATGCGCTGGGTGCCGATCGCCAGGGTGACGGTGATCACCGCCGGCAAGCCCTCGGGCACGATCGCCACCGCCATCGACAGGGCCACCTCCAGCAGGTTGAGCAGCTCCTGGCCCATCAGGGCGCCGATCACCACCACCAGCGCCACCAGCGCCAGCGAGGAGCCCACCAGCACCTTG
>CAIZOZ010000551.1 GCA_903934745.1 uncultured cyanobacterium | reverse complement strand
GGTGAAACTCGCCGATGGCAGCTATTACCAGCTGTTCACCTATCGGGGTCGCTATTACCTCGATCAGGCGAGCTTTCGCCATTACCCGTTCATGAGTGTCAGCCTGCCGGTGGCGATCGAGGTCGATGATGTCGATGGCGCACTCGGTTATCAGCAGTTGCGGCTTGAGCCGGACATCCGCAACAGCGGTATGGGGCTCTATGCGCGCATCATTGGCTGGCTCAATCAGGGGTGGTCGATCGCCGAGTACCGCCACCACTACGCCAGCAACTTTGGCCTCGGTGGGCCGGAAAACGATTACAGCCTGATCCTGTTCGAGATCTCCTTTGGCACCTCCTCCTGGGCCTCCTTCTGGCGGTTGCTGCTGCCCTTGGCGGTGCTGATGGCGATGGTGCTGCTGGTGTTCAAGGTGCGCCCCGATGAGCAGGATGCCCGCGCCAGCATTCCGGTCACGGTGCTGCTCACGCTGGTGTTCCTGCAGCAGACCTACCGCGACAACCTGCCCGACCTGCCGTTCCTCACCTTCCTTGATCAGGTGTATGTGGTGGCTTATGTGGTGACGCTGGTGGCCTTCGTGCTGGTGATCTGGATCGGTCGCCGTTATGCCGACATGGAGGCGATGGCGCAAGGCCCTGACCGCACCAGCCTGCAGCAACGGCTTGAAGACCTCGATAGCAGCTGGCCCCTGGCGGTGGTGGCCTTCAGCGGCACGGCCATCGCCGTGTCCTGGATGCTGATCCCTGCCGGCACCTGAACCGGTTCAGGCTTCCTGCCCCGGCGGCGCTCCTGCGTACGATCCGGCCACCCGGCGATCCGGCGCCCCAGGCCCCGCAACTCCGATGGTTGAGCAGCCCAGTCCCGACACGAACGCCGCCGCCCTGCCGGGCTGGCTGAGCCGCGGCCTGGCCGATCTGTTCCCTGCCGCCACCGCAGCCGAGGCAGCGGCCGATCCGGACCAGAGCCTTGCGGCTCGCCTGGCCGAAGCGGAGGTCAGCGGCCGCCCCCTGCGGGTGAAGCTCGGCATCGATCCCACCGGCGCTGATATCCACCTGGGGCACTCGATTCTGTTCCGCAAGTTGCGGGCCTTCCAGGATGCGGGTCACACCGCCGTGCTGATCATCGGCGACTTCACGGCCCGGATCGGCGATCCCACCGGCAAGAGCGCCACCCGGGTGCAGCTGAGCGCCGCCGAGGTGGAGGCCAACGCCGAAACCTATCTGGTGCAGCTGGGTCTGGGTCAGGACCCGGCGCGCTCGCTGCTGGATTTCACCACCCCCGGCCGGCTGGAGGTGCGCCGCAACAGCGAGTGGCTGGCGGCTCTGGATCTGCCGGCGGTGATCGAACTGCTCGGCACCAGCACCGTGGGCCAGATGCTGGCCAAGGAGGATTTCGCCAAGCGCTATGGCTCCGGCACGCCGATCTCGTTGCACGAGTTTCTCTATCCACTGCTGCAGGGCTACGACTCGGTGGCGATCCGTGCCGATCTGGAACTGGGCGGCACCGATCAGAAGTTCAATGTGGCGATGGGCCGTGATCTGCAGCGTCACCACAAGCAGCGGCCCCAGTTCGGCCTGCTGCTGCCGATCCTGCCGGGGCTCGATGGCGTGCAGAAGATGAGCAAGAGCCTGGGCAACACGGTGGGTCTCGCCGACGATCCGCTGTCGATGTATTCGAAGCTCGAAAAGGTGCCCGATGCGGTGGTGAACGACTACCTCACCCTGCTCACCGATCTGGAGCTGGCGGCGTTGCCGGCCAGTGCGAGGCAACGCCAGAAGGCAATGGCCCTGGAGGTGACCCGCGCCCGCCATGGCCTGGCGGCGGCCCAGGCGGCCCAGGCTGATGCGGCCACCCTGGTGGGGGGCGCGGCCGGTGCCGGCGCCGCCGAGGCCGAGGTGCCCGAAGCCTCGCTGGCGGCGGTGAACTTTCCGGCCAAGGCTTTTTATCTGCTGGCCGCCGTGGGGATCTGCGCCAGCAGCAGCGAGGCGCGCCGGGCGATTCAAGGGGGTGGCGTCAAGCTGGATGGCGAGAAGCTGGTGGATGCCAACCGCGAGTTCAGCGGACCGGACGAGCTCCAGGGCCTGGTGCTGCAGCTGGGCAAAAAAACTTTCCGCCGGCTGGTGCCCTGAGC
>CAIZOZ010000550.1 GCA_903934745.1 uncultured cyanobacterium | reverse complement strand
GCTGTTGATGGCCGCCTGGTTGCTGGCTGGCCCCGCTCCTGTGCCCACCGAGATCCTTCGCTCCCTGCGCTGATGGCTCCCCTCACCTTGCTGCTGCTGTTGGCCCTGCCCCTGCTGGCGGGCCTGGCTCTATCGTTTCTGCCCGCAGGTACCCCACAGCGGGTGCGCAGCCTCGCGGCCCTGGCCACGGCCAGTCAGCTGGCGGTGGCTCTGCTCTGCTGGCGGCAGCCGCCGGCCGATCTGCAGCTGGCCTGGCTGCCCAAGCTCGGCCTGGAGCTTGATCTCGGCCTTGATGGCCTGTCATTGCCGCTGGTGCTGCTCACCGCCCTGCTGAGCACCATGGCGATGCTCTCGGCCCCGGCGGATCAGAGCCGGCCGCGGCTGTTCTATGCCTTGCTGTTGGCCACCAATGTCGGCGTGGTGGGGGCTTTCCTGGCCCGCAATGCCCTGCTGTTCGTGCTGGCCTTCGAGCTGGTGCTGATCCCCACCACCCTGCTGGTGGCGATCTGGGGCGGGCCGCGACGGGCCGGTGCGGCGATCCGGTTCCTGCTCTACGGGGCGGTGTCAGGTCTGAGCCTGCTGGCTGGGGTGCTGGCCCTGGGCTGGTTCAACGCCAACGGCCTCGACTTCAGCTTCAGCGGACTCGCCCAGGCCGATCTCGCCCCCCGGGCCCAGGCCTGGATCCTGGCCCTGCTGTTGCTGGCCTTCGGCCTCAAATTGCCGATCGTGCCGCTGCATGGCTGGCAGCCGCTCACCTATGGCCAGGCACCCACCCCGGTGGTGATGCTGCTGGGGGGGGCGGTGTCCAAGCTCGGCGCCTACGGCCTGCTGCGCTTCGGCGTCGGCTTCCTGCCCGACACCTGGGCGGCCTGGTCGCCCTGGATTGCCGCCGCCGGCGCCGTGAGTGCGGTGTATGGCGCCCTCAATGCCATTGCCCAGAGCGACATGCGCCGGCTGATGGCCTACAGCTCCCTGGGCCACATGGGCTTGCTGGTGCTGGCCCTGGCCGCCGCCACGCCGTTGGCCCTGCAGGGGGCCGTGGCCCAGATCCTGGCCCACGGCCTGATCGTGGCGCTGCTGTTCGCCTGTGTGGGCTTGATTGAACGGCGCACCGGCACCACGGAGATTGCCGAACTTTCCGGGTTGCTCAATCCGCTGCGGGGCCTGCCGGTGAGCGCGGCGATGCTGCTGCTGGCCCTGATGGCCGCCGCCGGCATTCCGGGACTGGCCGGCTTCCCGGCGGAGCTGCTGGTGTTTGAGGGCAGCTGGACCGCCTTCCCTCGCGCCACCTTGGTGTGCCTGGTGGCTTCGGGGCTGACGGCGGTCTATGCGGTGCGGCTGTTCAACCGGGTGGGCTTCGGTCGCCTCGATAACGACCGGGCCGACTGGCAGCCCACCCGCTGGGCCGAGCGGCTGCCGGCCCTGGCCCTCACCCTGCTGGTGATCGGCTTCGGCCTCTGGCCCAACGCCCTGGTGGGTTGGAGCGCCACCGAAACCGATGCCCTGGCCCTGCGTTCCCAGCCGTTCCTGGCGGTTTCCCCGTCGGTCACCGTGGCCAGCGCCGCCCCCCGCCCGGTCCGGGGCCTGAGCGGGACCATCGCCCTGATCCCGTCCCCACTGGCTCCGCTGACCGTCCCGTCCAGCTGAGCCAGCGGGCGGTTTCGCCCCGGGTGGGCCCGGGGCCGCCTGGGGCCTGTCGGTCCCTGGCCTGTTGGTCTCTGGCCTGTTGGCCCCTGGCCTGTTGGCCTGAGCGCCACCCCGATCGTCGTTTCCTTCCACCGCTG
>CAIZOZ010000549.1 GCA_903934745.1 uncultured cyanobacterium | reverse complement strand
TGGAGCTACGGCCGGCGCTTCTGCTGCGAACAGTTGTTCCGTGATCAGAAATCAGGTGTGTTTCAGCTGGAGGACAGCGGCTTGCGGGATCCCGAGCGGATCAATCGGCTGCTGCTGGTGGTCGCGATCGCTGTGCTGGCAGGCAGTCTCCAGGGTTATGGCCTCAGCCTGGCTGGACTCAGGCGGCAGGTGGATCCGCACTGGAAGCGCGGCAAGAGCTTTCTGCGCCTCGGCCTGGGTGCCCTGCACATGCTGGCCTCGAACGCCACGAGCAGATTGATGGCCTGGCTGCCGATTCCCCTCCAGGAACTGGAGCCCTGCATCACCAGCCTCAGGGCCCGCCAAAGGCAGGCCCAGGCCTGGTTCTCAAAGGTTGAGCTGCCAACGCGATCACGATCAACCCACCGTCACACTCCGCAGCTGGCTGTCGCGTGAATCTCGCGGCTGAGATGTGTCGGTCAGCCAGGGTGAGGGCATGACCCAGGCTCCGCTGGTGCCGCAGGACCTGGAGCTGGTGCGCTCGGTGCTGCGCCAGCACCCGGAGATCGAGTGCGCCACCCTGTTCGGCTCCCGCGCCAAGGGCACCCACACCCCCCGCTCCGATGTGGACCTCGCCCTGGCCGGCCCCCTGGGAGCCCTTGGGGCCGAAGCGATCGCCGCCGAACTGGAGGAACTGCCCCTGCCCTACCGCTTCGACGTGCACGCCCTGGCGGCCATCACCCACGCGCCACTGCTGGAGCACATCAAGTGCGTGGGCCAGGTGATCTATCGGAGCGGCGCCCAGCCATGAGCCCCGAAGCCCAGCGTCGCCTCGGCCATGCCCTGCAGGCCATCAGCTCAATCCAGCGCTACACCGCCAACGTCCCTTTGCAGGAGAGCCTCAGCGATGACCTGATCCGCAGCGCCGTGGAACGCCAGCTGGGCATCGTGCAGGAAGCGCTGCGGGTGGCGTTGCTGGAGGAACCATCCCTACGGCAGATCTGGCCGCAGGTGGATTCCTGGCTTGAGGCGTGTGCGCGGATGCGGGATTGGCAGCATCCGGTGGGGTTGGAGGAGTTGGTGGGGTTTGTGGCTGGGGATCTGCAGATGTGGCAGGGGAGGTTGGTGGAGGGGTTGAGGCTGCAGCAGGACGAGGGAGCGAAGTTGGATCGGCAGATTGCTGAGAATCTGAGGAGGTTGGGTTATGAATAACGAAATCCCTCTGATGCCGCTGAGAGATACGGGCGTCAAACTGATTGACTGCGTTCACAGGACACCAGCAGCAGCTGACCAGGGATTCCCCTATATTGCCATTCCTCAGCTAACCGAGGGAAGAGTAGATGTCGATAGCGCAAGAAGAATCAGCGAGCAAGATATGCTTGAGTGGAATGTCAAATGCAATCCACAGGAAGACGATGTTATTCTATCAAGAAGATGTAATCCAGGGGTGACGGCGGTTGTCCCTAAGCACTTCAGAGGTTCGCTTGGTCAAAATCTTGTTCTACTAAGAGCTACCGATCCCAGCCTAATGGTGCCCAAGTATCTGCGGTGGGCGACCAGAGGAAGGGAGTGGTGGAATGAGGTCGGCAGATTCATCAATGTCGGCGCTGTATTTGAGAGTTTGAGATGTGCTGACATTCCCGATTTTGCCATTCCAGTACCACCTGTTGCCGAGCAAAAGGCGATCGCCCACATCCTCGGCATCCTCGACGACAAGATCGAGCTGAACCGCAAGACCAACGAAACCTTGGAGGCGATGGCAAAGGCGCTCTTCAAGTCGTGGTTTGTGGATTTCGATCCAGTCAGAGCGAAGGTAGAAGGTCGTCCTACTGGATTGCCAGCAGAAATCAGCGACCTGTTCCCCGATTCATTTGAGGATTCGGAACTGGGTGAGATTCCGAGTGGGTAGAGTGTTACTGAGATAGACCAGATAATCAACCTCCAGAAGGATTCAGTAGATCCCTCCTCTGCGCCTGACGAGGCATTCGACCATTACAGCATTCCCGCCTTTGACGCTGGAAAATATCCAGCGAAAGAACTTGGTTCTTCCATAAAGAGTCAGAAGTTTTTTGTCAGCGGTGGTGATTTGCTTGTCTCCAAACTCAATCCCTCAACCCCAAGGGTCTGGATTCCATTCGCTTCGTCTAACAGAAGAGCAATCTGTTCGACTGAGTTTCTGGTTTGCCGGGCATCTAATGATGCTGGGCGGGCATATGTTTACTGTCTTGCTTCCAGTGATTGCGTCGTTGAGGCGATGACAGGTCTTGCTGGTGGAACGTCGAACAGTCATCAGCGAATCCGACCAGGCGACTTCCTTGCGCTTCCTTGCTGTATTGGAACTGAGATAGTTCGATCAGCATTCTCAGATATGGTTGAACCATTGCTTAGTAAGAGTTTGGCGCTGAGAGCAGAGAGCAGGTCACTTTCGACTACCCGTGACGCCCTCCTCCCCAAACTCATCTCAGGTGAAATCCGAATCCCTGATGCCGAAAAGATGCTTGAGGAGGTCGACATCT
>CAIZOZ010000548.1 GCA_903934745.1 uncultured cyanobacterium | reverse complement strand
GATCGGTCCGCAGCCTGGATCCTGGGGCGGGTTCAGGGTGGTGCTCCCCCCAACTCCGGCGGCATCGGGCAGACCGGCGAGGTCGAGAGCCTGATCCAGCAGGCGATAACGACGGCGGATCCAGCCGAGGCCGAGCACCAGTAGCGGGATCAGCAGCACCACCAGCCAGGCCCCGGAGCTGAACTTGCTGACGATGATGACCAGGAGCACCAGGGAGGTGAACACGGCGCCGCAGCCATTCATCAGGGCCCGCTGGTGCCACCTCGCCCCCCTGTGGCGCAGCCAGTAGCGCACCATGCCGGCCTGGGAGAGGCTGAAGGCCAGAAACACCCCGACGGCATAAAGATTGATCGCCATCGTGGTGTCGCCACCGCAGAACACGATGATCCCTCCGGCCAGGGCGATCAGCACCAGGATGCCGTTCTGGAACACCAGCCGGTCGCCGCGAAAGGCCAGCAGCCGCGGCAGATGACCATCCACCGCCAGCAGGGCGCCGAGGCGGGGGAAGTCGGCGAAGGCGGTGTTGGCTGCCAGCATCAGGATCAGCAGGGTGACCAGCTGCAGCACCGGATAGAGGGGATTCGTCGCCCCGAAGATGCGCTCGCCAAGGATCGCCATGCTGGTCTGGCTGGAGGAGGGATCGACGCCGTACATCCAGGCCAGCAGGCTGATGCCGAGAAACATCAGCGACAGAATCACCCCCATCGCCGCCATCGTGGCCTTGGCATTCACAGCCGAGGGTTCGCGGAACACCTTGACGCCGTTGGCGATCGCCTCGATGCCGGTCATGGCCGAACAGCCCGAGGCAAAAGCCCGCAGGATCAGAAACAGGCTGAGCGGAGCCACGGCCTTCACCGGTGGCATCGGGTCGGGATGGAAGCCGTGCCGCAGCACCAGGTCCACCAGCCCGAAGCCCACCAGCAGGGCCACCATGGCGATGAAGCCATAGACGGGCAGGGAGAACAGCCGGCCCGATTCACTCATGCCCCGCAGGTTCACCCAGCCCACCAGCACCAGCAGCACCAGGGCGATCGGCACCTGCCAGGGCAACAGGGCCGGCAGGTAGGAGGTGAGAGCCTGGGTGCCGGCCATCAGGCTCACGGCGGCCGTCAGCGAGTAGTCGATCAGCAGGGCTGAGGCCCCCACCAGACTCGTCGTGTTGCCCAGGTTGGCCCGGGCCACGATGTAGCAGCCACCGCCCTCCGGATAGGCGTGCAGGGTCTGGCGGTAGGAGAGCACCACCACGGCCACCAGAGCCACCACCGCCAGGGTGATCGGCAGCGACCAGACCAGGGCGGCACTGCCGGCGAGCACCAGCACCGCCAGGGTCTGATCGGTGGCGTAGGCCACCGAGGAGAGGGCGTCGGAGGACAGCACCGCCATCGCCTGGGAATTGGGCAGCTGTTCGTGCTGGCTGGCGCTGGTGGGCAGCGGCTGGCCCAGCAGCCGTTCACTCAGACCACGCCGAACGCTTCGGGAACTCATCGCAGAGGGGGAATCACAGGGTCTGCAGGGATGGACAGTCCACTGGCGGAATCCGCCTGCAGGATCGTCCTGACGGGCCGTCGAGGCTGGTCAGGCAGGGCTCCGCGCCCAGGCGATGGCGGTCAGTTGCAGGCGCGGCTGCCGAGGCCAGTTCACGAGTCACGTGCGGCAGGCCAGGGGGAACCGGCCAGGGCTTTGGGAGGCCGGTCAACAACGATCAAGCCAAACTTCAGCCTGGGTTATGGCGTGATTTGAGGCGGCGTGACTGACGCGCGGGCCATGGCCCGCTCAGGTCGCGGGCTTCATAGCACCAGGCTTTCGGGATTGGTCTCGATCAGCGCGGCCAGGTCCTTGAGGAAGGCAGCGGCATGGGTGCCGTAGATCACCCGGTGATCGGCGGTGAGGTTCACCTGCATCTGCCGTTTGACGGTGATGGCGCCGTCCTTGGTGGCGACCACGCAGGGCCGGGAGGCGGCTACGGCCAGAATCGCGCCGGTGCCGGGCGGCAGGATCGCATCGAAGCGGTCGACGCCGAACATGCCCAGGTTGGAAAGGGTGAAGGTGCCGGTGCTGTATTCCTCGGGCTTGAGCTGCTTGCTGCGGGCGCGGCTGACCAGATCGGCCCAGTTGCGCGACAGGCTGTAGAGATCGGTTCGATCGGCGTCGGCGAGTACCGGCGTGATCAGGCCCCCGTCCTCCATCGCCACGGCCACCGCCACGTTGATCCGTTCGGGATAGGTCATGGCGGTGGCGGTGGCGGCGGCATTCACCTGGGGATGGCGGGCCAGGGTGACGCCCACGGCTTTGGCCAGCAGGGCCGTCATCGTGACGCCCTTGCTTTTCACCTGCTTGTAGAGGGCGTCGAGCTTGTCGGTGCTGATCGTGTAGCCGACGTGGAAACAGGGGATCGTCAGGCTGGCGTTCATGTTGCGCACCACCGCCTGCTGCAGGGTGTTGAAGGCGACGGTTTCGCCGGCAGCCCCGAAGCTCTGGCCGATCGGGGCGCTGGCGGCGGCTCCGGGGGCCGCTCCATGGGCTGAGGCCACCACCGCAGCGGCGCTGCCCTCGGCGACGCGAGGCAGGCTCACGGGCTGGCCTGCAGCCTTTTCCACGTCTTCGGCCTGGATGCGGCCATTCGGCCCGCTGCCGCGCAGGGCCTCCAGAGCGACGCCGAGCTGGGCGGCCAGTTTCCGGGCCCGGGGGCTGGCGACGATGCGACCGGCGGCCGCTGCGGGTGAGCTGGCGGCGGCGGTCGGGATCCCGGTCGCCGCCGGGGCAGGCGCCATCGGTGCCGGTGCGGCGGCTACGGCTGCAATTGAACCGGCTGCGACGGCAACAGGCACGGGGGCTGCAGCGGCAGGGGCTGGAGCCGACGGCGCCGCTGCCGGCGCTGCGGGTGTCCGGGCTGCCGCTGCTGCGATTTCCGCCTCGCTTTCGACGATCAGGCCAATCGTTTCCCCCACCGGTGCCGTACCGCCTGCCGGCATCAGCACCGCCGCCAGGTAGCCCTCGTTGAACGATTCCACGTCCATGTCGGCCTTGTCGGACTCGACCACGAGCACCGATTCACCCCGCTCCACCTTGTCGCCGGGTTTCTTGAGCCACTCCACGATCTTGCCCTCCGTCATCGTCGAGCTCAGGGCGGGCATGAAGATTTCGTGGGTGGCCAACGTTGTGTTCCCGCTTGAATGGGGGTGATTTTACGTGGCATAAGGTCAGCCGTCGGGTTCGGCCTGAGCTGTCCGCTACCCCCGTGGGCCTTGCGAAAGGCTGCCGCAGATCTCTGAGGGCTTCAAGCACGCGAGGCCAGGACAACCGAGACCGCTAAAGCCGCTCCCTGCGGCGGTGCCCATGACAACCCTTCGGGTCTCGACGCGGTGCCGGCGCTCAGTGCTGGGAGAGCAGCCGCCCCCAGCCGCTCAGGCGATCGGTGATGCCGTGCTGCCGCAGGGCCGCCCAGGCGGTGGCCGTGTTCACGGCAAGCACCGGTTTGCCGAGCTCGGCCTCCAGCTGCTCCACCAGCGGCGAGCAGAGCAGATTGGTGCCCACCTGCACCAGCGCCTGCACGTCCGGCCCGTCCACGGCCCGGAAGCTCTCCCGGATCTCAGCGGCGCTGATAGCGATCAATCCGCCCCTTCAATCGCCTCGATCACGCCGTCGCGCACCAGCACGGCGGCCTGCAGCTTCTGCACCAGGTTGTCGCCTAGACGCACCTCGGTGAAGCTCTCGATCTGTCCCTGCTCGACGATCGCTTCCATCTCCAGGTCACGCACCTGCTGCTGTTGCTCAAGCACCTGACGCTTCTGCTCGTCCAGCTCGGAGCGCTTGGCACCCACCTGCTGCTGCACCGAGCCCACCTGCTCCTGCACGCGGGGATCGAGGGGGTTGGCACTCTGGCGGCGGATCTGATCGATCACCTGCTGGCCTTCCTGCTCCAGCTGGGCCAGCTGGGCGTCGAAGTTGCTGAGGGCATTGCTGAGTTCGCGCTCGGCCTCCTCCTTCCAGCGGGGGGTCACCACGGCCCTCACCGTGATCGTGCGCTTGATCGAGAGGGTGGTGCCGTCGGCCATGGGGGAGCGAAATCAGGCCACAGGCTGTCAGGCGACGCCACCTCGGTCAACCGGAGTGTCCATTCAGGAACCGCAGTCCGGCGGCGATTCGCCGTAGAGCAGCGCGATCGCGGCGGTCTCGCGGCTGGCGATGCGATCGCGCCGCTGTTTGAGGGTCTGGGTGAGCAGGCCGTTCTCGATGCTGAACGGTTCCACCAGCACCACGCCGCCGAGCCGCTCATCGGGGCGGGCGCCGGGACGGGCCGCCAGCAGGCCGTTGAGCTGGCGGGTCAGCGCCCGCAGCAAGGCGGGATCAGCCATCGTGCCCTGGGGCAGGGGCAGGGAGGCCGCCAGCGCAAACGCCTCGAGTGCCTCCCCTTTCGCTACCAGCAGGGCGCCGAGTTGCTTGCGGTCTTGCCCCACCAGCATCACCTGTTCCACCAGGGGGCTCTCCACCAGGGCCTCCTCCAGCGGGCCCGGTTCGATGTTCTCGCCGCTGCTGAGCACGATCGTGTCCTTGACGCGGCCCGTGAGCACCAGGGTGCCGTCGGCCAGCAACTGGCCCAGGTCGCCGGTGTCGAACCAGCCCTCGGCATCGATGGCCTTGGCGCTGGCTTCCGGTTTGCCGAAATAGCCACCCATCACCTGGGGGCCCTTGGCCAGCACCAGCCCTCGCTGGCCGATCGCCAGCAGCTGGCGGCTGTCTGGATCGACGATGCGGATTGAGGTGCCGGCCAGGGGCTGGCCGGAGCTGCCGCGGCGATTGTTCCAGGGGCGGCGGCAGGTGAGCACCGGGCTGGTTTCGGTGAGGCCGTAGCCCACCAACAGTTCGATGCCGATCGCCTCAAAAAAGGCATCCACGTGGATGGCGAGGGCACCGCCGCCGCTGATCGCCGTGCGCAGGGAGCCCCCCACCAGCTGTTGGCGCACCTTGGGCCAGAGCAGGGAGGCGGCCAGGCGCTGTAGGGGCCAGCGCGCCACCATTTCGGCTGTGGCCCCCAGGCGCCGCAGGGGTGGCTCCGGCTGGAGGCTGAGGTCAAGGGCGATGCGGCGGGCCAGGGCGTAGGCGCGGCCATGGGCCAGGGCGGCCCGCAGCAGCCGCTGGCGCGAGGTGGGCATGGCCTTGAGGGCATCCTCAAAGCCCGACAGCAGGGCCTCCCACAGCCGCGGCACGCTGATCAGATATTGGGGCCGCACCTTCTGCAGGTCGGGCCGCAGCTGTTTGAGGCTGGTGTAAGTCTGGCGGCAACCGCAGGAGAGCAGGAAGTACTCGGCGCTGCGTTCGTAGGCATGCCAGATCGGCAGCACACTCAGCACCCGATCCCCCGGCCGGGGCCGCACCGCCACGCCCAGGTTGCTGAGCTGATGCAGCAGGTTGGCCTGGGTGAGCGGCACCCCTTTGGGTTCGCCGGTGGTGCCGGAGGTGTATAGCAGGGTGGCCACCCGGGCGGAGCCGCCGCTGGGCAGGGGCGGCAGCGGCGCCTGTAGGCCCCGCTCCAGCAGCTCCGGCCAGCCCAGGCAGGGCCTCTCCCCAGCCCAGGCGGCCGCGGCGGCTGCCTGCTCGTTGCTGCCTTCCAGCAGCACCACGAACCGCAGCCGTTGTTGCATCGCCGTCGGCAGGGCGAGGCGCTCCAGCAGGGCGGCCGACTCCACCACCAGAGCGACGGCGCCGCAGTCGTTGAGGATGTAGCGCAGTTCCTCCACCGGGGCGCCGCTGCCACGCACCGCATCGGCGGCGCCGGCCCGCATCAAGCCCTGATCGGCCAGCAGCCAGCGGGGGCTGTTCTCAGCGAACAAGGCCACCACATCGCCCTCGGCCACCCCGAGCTGGGCGAAGGCGGCCGCCACCTGCTCGATGCCCTGGCGCAGTTGGCGGTAGCTGAGGGTTTCGGGCGGACGCGCATGGGGCGCCTCCAGGGCGATGGCGTCGCCATGGAGCTGCTCCAGTTCACTCCAGATCTGCTCAAGCCCACCCAGCTGGCTCCAGTCGTGGCGCTCGGCCAGGGCCTGGCGATCGCGGGGGCTGCCGCTCCAGTGGATCTCGGCGCGGTCGGTCATGGCGGGGCGGGGTGGAGAGGGAGCGCGGGCCAAGCATTACCGCTGCCTTGGGCCTCGATCAAGGGCTGGGCCCCAGTCCGGCAGGGTTTCAGCGGCCGTCGCTGGCCGTAGTTCAAGCGTGAACTGCCGGCAGAACGCAGCCAGCAGCGGGGCCTGTAGCTGTTGCGGCGTGATTCCGGGCAACCAGTCGCACAGGCGCCCCACAGGGCGATCCGCCAGGCCACAGGGCACGATCGCCGCGAAGCCCTCCAGGCTGCAGTTCACATTCAGGGCCAGGCCGTGCTGGCTGATCCAGCGGCGGGCACCGACGCCGATCGCCGCCAGTTTGCGGCCCTCCAGCCACACCCCGGTGAAGCCGTTACAGCGCTCCGCCATCAGGCCGAACTCGGCCAGTAGGTCGATCACCACTCCTTCCAGCTGGCGGAGGTAGAGGTGGAGATCGGCGCCGTGGCGCTGCAGATTCAGCACCGGGTAGAGCACCAGTTGGCCCGGGGCGTGGTGGGTCACCTCACCGCCCCGGTCGATGCGGTACAGGGGCAACGGTGGCGCCGCAGGATCAAAGCCCAGATGGGCGCTGCTGGCGCCGCGGCCGAGGGTGTAACAGGGTTGGTGCTGCAGCACCAACACGGCTTCGGGGCCGTCGGGATCGGCCAGCAGACGGGCCTGCAGCTGCCGCTGCCATTGCCAGCCCAGGGCGAAGGGCACCGGCTCTGCCGCTTCAAAAAGAATTGCGCTGGTCCTGGGGGGCATCGCCTTGTGTTCCTAGCGTGCAGGGACCCGGGAGACGTCAGCCTGAACAGAGGCCTGACTTCGCTCCCGGCGGTCGACATCTGCCCTGAGATTCTGATGAAACTGCTCATCCATGGCCGCAATCTCGATGTCACCCCGGCCATCCGGGACTACACCGAAAGCAAGATCAGCCGAGCCATCAATCACTTCGGAGACATGGTCAAGGAGGCGGACGTGCATCTGTCCGTGGCTCGCAACCCCCGGGTTCCGCAGCAGGTCGCCGAAGTCACGATGTTTGCCAACGGCACCGTGATCCGGGCCCAGGAGCGCAGTGAAAATCTCTACGCCAGCATCGATCTGGTGGCCAGCAAGCTCAGCCGTCAGCTGCATCGCTATAAGGATCGCCTGCAGGAGCGCACCCAAGGCCCGGTGCATCGCTCCGCCCGCGACGAGGAGAATGGCGCCGCCAACCTGCCGCCCCCCGGCACGCCGATCACCGAAGGCAAGGAGGCGGTGGTGCCCCATCGGGGCGTGCGGCGCAAGTACTTCGCCATGCCGGCGATGGATCTGGAGGAGGCCCTGCATCAACTGGAAATGGTCGATCACGATTTTTACGTCTTCCGCGACGCCGGCACCGGCCAGGTCCAGGTGGTCTATCGCCGCAACCATGGTGGCTTCGGCGTGATCCAGCCGAAGGACGCCTGAGCCGATGGCCAGGGCGCGCGAACTACCGGATCTGGCACCGCTGATTGATCACGCCCTGCTCGATCCCCACCGGGGCCGGCAGGCCGTGATCACCTGCTGCGATGAGGCTCGCCATTTCGGCTTTGCCGGGGTGTGTGTGGCCTCGCGCTGGGTGGGCGTGGCCCGCGAACGCCTGCCCCTAGGCGATCGGTTGCAGCTGATTTCGGTGGTGGGGTTCCCGTTCGGTGCTGTGCCGAGCGCGATCAAGCGGGCCGAAGCGGAGGCGGCCGCCGCCGCTGGTGCCGATGAGCTTGATGTGGTGCCCGATTTCGGTGCCCTCGCCGATGGCGACAGCTCGAGGGTGCTCGACGACCTGGCCGCGATCACCGAGCTGGGTCTGCCGGTGAAGGTGATCGTCGAGGCCGGGCGGCTGGATCCCCAGGCCCTGGAGCTGCTGGTGGAGGTGAGCATCGATGCTGGCGTGCGCTGGCTCAAGAGCGGCAGCGGCTTCGGCCCGCCGGTGACCCCAGCCCAGGTGGGGCGGCTGCGCCAGTTGGCGCGAGGACGGGCTGCGGTGAAGGCCTCGGGTGGCATCGCCGATCTGGAGCAGGCCCTGGCCCTGGTGGAGGCCGGCGCCACCCGGCTCGGCACCAGCCGTGGCGTGGCGCTGATGCAGGCGTTGCGGCGGCCCACGGCCAGCCGTGGCGAAAGCCGCAGCTCCAGTGGTGGCATCAGCCGGGATGAAGCGGAGGGTCCAGACGACGCTTCCAGCGATGGCCTTGGCTGATGGCAGGGCAGCCCGCGACCGCGACCCTGGCGTGGAGCCTGGCCAGCGATGGGGCGAAGGCGAGCACAGCCGCCAGACGAGGTCCTGAGGGCTGCCCATGGCGGAAGTGCTGCTGGAGGGCCTGGCCCTCACCTGCCGTCCCCTGGGCGAGAACGACCGGCTGCTGACTCTGCTGAGCGAGAGCGAGGGGTTGACGCGCCTGGCGGTACCGGGGGCGCGCCGGCCGAAAAGCAGCCTGGCGGCCGCTGTGCCCCTGGCCCATCTGCGCCTGCAGGTGGGCGGCAGCCGTGGCCTGCGGCGGGTGCGGCAGCTCACCGTGGTGCGCAATTACGGCGGGCTGGGCCAACGGCTCGAAACCCTGGCGGCGGCCCAGGCCCTGGGGGAGCTGTGTCTGCAGCTGGTGCCCGAGCAGGCTCCGGCCCCTGGCGTGCTGGCCGATCTGTTGATGCAGCTGGGTCGCCTGGAGGAGGTGGTGCGGGAGCGCAGTGAGCGGCTTGAGGCCCTGGCGATTGCGGTGCAGGGCAGCGTGCATCTGCTGGCCCTGGGGGGCTATGCCCTGCCGCTGCAGCAATGCGCCCGCAGCGGCGAGCCGCTTGAGCCGCCTGTGGGGAACTGGGACTGGCGTTCCAGTCTGTTGCCGGGGGAGGGGCTGACGATCGGGGCGCTGCCGGGGGCCCGGGTGGTGCTCAATGCCTCGGAGCTGGCCCTGCTGCAGCGCCTGCCCCGGCCTGGGCTGCCGCGCCGCCGCGACGGCGGTCTGATGGGCCCTGAGCCGGTGTGGCTGCACCTGCTGGATCTGGTGGAGGCCTGGTGCGGCGAACATCTCACTCGGCGCCCTCGGGCCTTCAGACTGCTGCGCAGTGCTTTCGAGCCCATGGCTCCGCCCCGCAGCACCCCGGGATCAGCCAGCGTTGGCCAGGAACCACCTTGATCCGGCCCCGATGAACCGGCCCTGATGAACCGTCTGCAGTGACCCGCACCCACTGATCCCCATCCACAGACCCGCCACCAGAGATGAGCCCGCAGCGATGAATCCAGGTCCGATACACCAGCCACGGATCCGGGAGATGGGGCGATGAACGATGCCAACAAGCCGCAGACCCCTGCTGGCGGAAGCGGCGCGACCGGCTCCGGCCAGGGCGACCAGCCCAGGGCCGTCCCCCTTGGCCGCGAGGCCCCAGGCAGCGCGGCGGCCCAAGCTGGCGAGACCGGCCTGGCGGCGGTGCTGGCCCTGCCCGGTTTCCGCCAGCTGTGGCTCGGCCAGATCTTCTCCCAGCTGGCCGACAAGTTTTACATCGTGCTGATGGTGTTCCTGATCGCCCAGTACTGGGTGACCGATAACCCCCAGGCTGATCCGGCGCTGGCCGAAGCGGCGGCGGCGATGCGCATGGGGGTGGAGAACCGGGCTCAGATCATCACGCTGCTGGCCACCGGTATTTATGTGGCCAACACGATCCCAGCGATGCTGCTGGGCACCGTGGCCGGCGTCTGGGCTGATCGCTGGCCCAAACGGGCGGTGATGGTGAGTTCCAATGCCCTGCGGGCGGGTCTGTTGCTATTGGCGCCGTTGGCGCTGTTGCCCGGCCCCCAGTGGCTGGGGTTGAGCTGGGGCTACTGGGCGCTGGTGGCGATGACGGTGCTCGAATCGGTGCTCACCCAGTTCTTCGCGCCGGCGGAACAGGCCGCCATTCCGCTGCTGGTGCCCTCCCATCAGCTGCTGGCCGCCAATTCGCTCTATCAGGCCACCAGCATGGGCGCCACGATTGTCGGCTTCGCCCTCGGCGATCCGATCCTGCGACTGATGCATGGCCTGCTGCAGCGCCTGGGCATCAGCGGTGGTGAGTTCGTGCTGCTGCCGCTCTGCTACGGCATGGCCGCCGTGGCCATTGCCGCCATTGCCATCGAGGAACCGGTCAAGCCGCCGCGCAATGTCACCGTCTGGCAGGAGATCGGCGAGGGGATCCAGGTGCTGCGCGAACGGCCCAGTGTGCGTAGCGCCATGCTGCAGCTGGTGCTGCTCTACAGCCTGCTGGCGGCGCTCTACGTGCTGGCGATCAGTCTGGCGGCCACGATCGTCGGCCTGGGGCCCACCGGCTTCGGCACCCTGCTGGCCATGAGCGGCCTGGGGCTGGCGATCGGGGCGGTGGCGATGGCCCAGCTGGGCGATCGCTTCAACCGCCGCCGCCTGGGCTCCAGCGGCCTGGGTCTCATCGCCTTCTGCCTGGTGTTGCTGGGGCAGACCCGCGGCAATCTCGCGGTCACCCTGCTGCTCTGCGGCCTGCTGGGCGTGGGCGCCGCCCTGCTGGCAATCCCGGCCCAGACGACGATCCAGGAGGACACCCCCGAAGACCAGCGGGGTCGGGTGTTCGGTCTGCAGAACAACCTGATCAACATCGCCCTGAGCTTGCCGCTGGTGCTGGCCGGGGCGGTGGTGAGCCGTTATGGACTGCCGCCGGTGCTCTGGGGCCTGGCGGCGGTGGCCGTGGTGGCGGCTCTCTGTGAGCAACCCTGGCGCCGCTGCTAATTTCTGGTATCGAAACGAACCGCAACCGGTGGCACACATTGCCTGGCTGGGCAAGAAATCCCCGTTCTGTGGCAACGTCACCTACGGACTCAGCATCACCGAAGCCCTGCGCCGCCGCGGCCATGGGGTGAGCTTCATCCACTTCGACACGCCACCGGCGGGCCTGGGCCGTCAGGAGTCGGTGGGTGGCGATGGCCGCAACCTCCAAGCCCATGATGGTCCGGCTCCGGATAATCCGGAGGTAGCCTTGTCCTACCTGGTCAAATCCCAGGTGTACACGATCCCTTCGCCCGGGGCCCAGCGGGAGTTGCGCGAGTCACTGGAGCGACTCAAGCCCGATCTGGTACATGCCAGTCTCACGCTCTCGCCGCTGGATTTTCGCCTGCCCGATCTCTGCCAGCAGCTGGGTCTGCCCCTGGTGGCCACCTTTCATCCGGCTTTTGATGCCGCCTTGCGCAATCTGGCCGGCGGCACCCAGCAGCTCACCTATCAGCTCTATGCACCGTCGCTGGCCCGCTTTGATCGGGTGATCGTGTTCTCGGAGTTGCAGGCCGATCTGCTGGAACGGCTGGGGGTGCGACGTGAGCGGCTGGCGGTGATTCCCAATGGGGTCGATCCCCAGCAGTGGGCCCCGGCCGGCCAGGAGGATCCCCGCGACGGGGTGGCTGCCGAGCTGGTCAAGCTGCGCCAACGTTTCGCCGGCCGCAGGCTGTTCCTCTACATGGGCCGCATCGCCACCGAGAAGAATGTGGAAGCGCTGCTCAGGGCCTGGCGGCTGGTGCGACCCCAGGGCTGCTTGCTGGTGATCGTCGGCGATGGCCCCTTGCGGCCTTCCCTGCAGGATGGCCGCGAGGACGACGTGATCTGGTGGGGCTACGAGGGCCAGCAGGCGATCCGCCTGGCCCTGCTGCAGCTGGCGGAGGTGTTTCTGTTGCCGTCGCTGGTGGAGGGGCTGAGCCTGGCGCTGCTGGAGGCGATGGCCAGCGGCACCGCCTGCGTCGCCACCGATGCCGGCGCCGATGGCGAGGTGCTGGAGGGGGGAGCGGGCATCGTGATCAGCACCCAGGGGGTCACCACCCAGCTGCGCACGCTGCTGCCGGTGCTGCGCGACCAGCCGGTGCTCACCGCTGAACTGGGTCGCCGGGCCCGCGTGCGTGTGCTCGAGCGCTACACCCTGGAGCGCAACCTCGACGCCTTGGAGGCTCTTTACAGCGAGCTGATGCGCCAACCGCTGGCGGCCTGAGGCGCAGGCGGCTTGATCGGACAAGGCCCTGGCACGGTTCGGTGTGGCACCCTTCGGTGTGGCACCCTTCGGCGTGGCCTTGGTTCAGCCCAGCAACCGATCCACCAGAGCCAGCTGCTGGGGCAGGCACACCGTCTGCAGATCGAAGCGCTCCACCACGTGGCGCCGCGCCTCCGCCCGCAGGGGCAGTTGCGAGGCGGGATCGGCCAGGACAGCGGCGATGCGGCGGGCCAGAGCCTCGGCGTCAAAGAAGTCCACCAGGTGGCCATTCACCCCGTCGCGGATCACGTCCTGCACCGGTGGGGTGGCGGAGCCGATCACCAGGGAGCCACAGGCCATGGCCTCGAGCAGGCTCCAGCTCAGCACGAACGGATAGGTGAGATACACATGGCAGGCGCAGACGCGGAACAGCTGGTGCAGCAGCCCGTGCGGAATCTTGCCGACGAAATGGACGCGGCTGAGGTCCAGCTGCCCCGCCAGCTCCGCCAACAGCACGTCTTTCCAGTTGCCACCGCCGGCTGGCGCTGAGCCGTAGCTCACCTCCAGGCCGCCGACGATCAGCACCTGGGCCTGGGGCCGCAGTTGCTGCAGCAAGGGCAGAGCGCGCATGAAGCGGTGAAAGCCGCGGTAGGGCTCCAGGTTGCGGGCCACGAAACTCACCACCTCATCGCCGGGCCGAAAGTGCAGGCCGGCCTGCTGCAGGTGAATCTCGGCCGGCCCCTGGGGCGTGATCGTGCTGGTGTCGATGCCCTCGTGAATCACGCTCAGCCGCTGGCGATAGTCCGCCGGCACGGTGCTGGCCTGCCAGGGCGTTGGCGCCAGACCCCAGTCCAGATCCTGGAAGGCGAGCAACTGGGTGTTGCGCCTGAGGCGGATGCGGGTGCGATTGCACCAGGTCGTGTCGGGGAATTCCGGATCGAAGCCGACATCACCACCCTGCAGTTGATACACGAACTCCACCTGGTGCAGCACGGGCACCGCGGGCAGCAGATCCTTGAGCGCCAGCAGTTCGCCCCAGCCGGGATGGCCCACGATCAGATCGGGCCGCAGGCCTTCGGCCAGCAGGCCCTCGAGCCTGCGGCCCACGGCTTCAGCCCGCAGCACCTTGGTCTGCAGATCCGACACCCAGGGATGGCAGCCAGGCACGCCCCTGGCTGGCATCGGGTCGTAGCGATGCAGGCGGATGCCGGGCAGCTCCCGGGCCGTGGGTCCGCCGATCGCCTCCACCCGATCGCCCCTGGCCCGCAGGGCCGGCGCCAGATGCCGGTACTGGCCCGGGAAGTTCTGATGCAGGAACAGGATGGTGCGGGTCATCGACGTCACGGAGGGCTTGCTGCCGGCCAAGGCAGGTCAGCGCGGGCATGGATGCAGCGGATGGCACCCAGAGCGAGGCGGCACTGGCGAATCAGCCGTTCATCCTGCCAAGGCTTCGCTGTCAGCGACACAATCAACCGGACCAGCCCTGGCGCCCCTTCAATAGCGCTCCGGCCGCGGCTGCTCCCAGGTGGGGCCATGGCCGGCGGCGCGCAGCTCGGCTGCCCGGGTTTCGAGCCGGCGACGATCGAGCCGCCAGAGGCGATAGAGGCCGGCGCGGCTCAGTTCCAGGGGCTCCAGTCCCTGCCAGAAGGGGGACGCGGCCGTGGTGCGATCGATCACCACCAGCACGGTGGGAGTTGCCGCCGGGGTTGAGGGCCGCTGGCCCGGCCGGCGTTCCCGCCGCAGGCGCTCGGCCAGATTCACCAGCCCTTCGGGCTCGATGCCTTCGTAGATCACCAGCCGGCGGCTGTAGTAATGCAGCGAGGGCTTGAGGATGCCCACCATCGCCAGCGGTTCGCTGCCAGCTCCCGGGCGTTCAGTCGCCCGGATGTGTGCCGCCAGCTGCCGCACCGGCAGCCCCCGCAGACGATCCCCCAGGCTCCAGCTGGGCAGCAATGCCGTCGGCACAAACAGCACCAGGGGCAGCTGCAGGGCGAGCAGCCGCAGCGGCGCGCGCCGTAGGGCCGCCAGCCAGCCCAGCAGCGCCGCCAGGGCCCAGAGCAACCCGGCCAGCAGCAGGCGCCCTTCCGCCAGCAGCTCCGCCGGCAGGGTGGGCAGCTCCGGATCCGCGATCAGAGGCACCCAGAGCGGAGCTAGCAGAAACACCAGCGCCAGCAGCAGCGTGAGCAGCAGGGTGAGGCGCCAGGCCCAGCGATCCGCCCAAGCCAGCGGTGCCCTGGCCACCACCCCAACCCTTTCCCCAACACCGCCCTCAGTTCCGGCTCCCGTCCCGGCTTCGGTCCCGGCTTCGGTCGCGCTAGCGGCTCCACCACCCTCGGCAGCGGCATCAGCGGGGCTCGCCTGAACCACCAGGGCCACCAGCAAGGCCGCCGCCGGGGTGGCCGGCAGCCAGTAGCTGGGCAGCTTGGTGGCGGCGAGGGTGAAGAAGGCCAGCACCATCAGCAACCAGCAGGCGGCAAAGCGGGCCAGGGAGGTGGCTGCTGGCAGGGGCTGGAGCGGCCAGGGGGCCAATCGCAGGGGTGCCAGCGCCCGCACCAGGGCCAGCAGCAGCAGCGGCGTGGCCGGCAGGGCGGCGATCAGCAGCACCGGCAGGAAGTACCACCAGGGCTGCAGATGGTGGTTCACCACCGAGGTGAAGCGCTGCAGGTTGTGATAGCCGAAGAAGCTGTCCCAGAAAGGGCGGCCCTCGCGCAGCAGGGCCAAGCCGTACCAGGGCAGGGCCACCAGCAGGCTGAGCAGCAGTCCCGGCAGCGGTCGCAACCGCCGCCGCAGGCCGTCCAGGTCGTGCTGCAGCCAGCCGAACAGCAGCAGGGTGAGCGCCAGCAACACCAGCGCCACTGGCCCTTTGGTGAGCATCGCCAGCCCCAGCAGGGCCCAGGGCGTCCACCAGGCCTGGCGTCGATCGGCGTAGCGGCGCCAGCAGAGCAGCAGGGCAGCGGCCAGCAGAGCGCTGAACAGGGCATCACTCACCGGCACCCGACCCCAGAGCAGCACCAGGGGCCCCAGGGCAAAGCTGAGGGCTGCCGTCAGCGGGGTGATCAACCAGCTGCCAGCGCCGGGGGCCGCCGGGCTCCTTTGCTCAGCAAGGCGCTGTGGCCTGCTGGCCAGATCAGCGTTGCGGGCAAGACCAGGCTGGGGCCAGAGCAGCAGGGTGTCGGCCAGGGCCAGCATCACGCCGATCGAGGCCAGTGCAGCGGGTAAAGCGGCGGCCCAGGTGCCCAGCGGGTTCCACCCGGCCTGGCCGGGCAGGGCGTAGACCAGCCCCATCAGCCAGTACACCAGCGGCGGCTTGTCGTAGCGGGGCAGCCCGTTGACGCGTGGAATCAGCCAGTCCCCCGTTTCGGCCATGGCCCGGGCGGCGGCGGCGAACAGAGGCGGCGTTTCATCCACCAGGCCGGTGCTGCCCAGCTGCCACAAAAAAAGGAGTGCCCCCAGGGCCAGGCTGAACAGCAGCACCAGCAGGCGTTGGCGGCGGGAGGGCGGCGGCATTCAGTGCGTGGTCCCCGACGGGCTGGAGGCTGTGGCGGCGGGAGGCGCTGCGGCACCTCCCCAGAGCTGCTGGCGCCGGTTGAGCAGCACCACCGAAGCCAGGGCCAGGGCGGCGCCGAGCCATTGCAGCGGCCGCAGCCGCTCATCGAGCAGCAGCATCCCGCAGAGCAGGGCGAACACCGGGGTCAGAAAGGTGAGGGCGGTGAAGCCGGTGAGATCGCCGCGGCTGGCGAACCAGAAGAACAGGCCGTAGGCCAGGGCGCTGCCGAACAGGGAGGCGTAGGCCATCAGGCCCCACTGCAGCCCATTCCAGGCGGGCCAGAAGGCCAACAGCCCAGCACTGGCTCCGGCGTCAGCGGCCAGCATCGGCGTCAACACGGTGGCCACCAACAGCGGCAGGCCGCCCAGCACCATGTGCCAGCCGGTCACCACCAGGGGGTCGCTGGATCGGGTGGCATAGCGGCAGAGCACGGTGCCCACCGCCATCGCCGCCGCCGCGCCCAGCATCCAGAGCTCGCCATGGCTCCAGGCGTGCGTGCCGATCACCGTCGGCCCTTCCAGCCACCAGTGACGCAGCAGCTCGGGCGGCAGGCCGAGGCAGAGGATTCCCGCCAGGCCGATCAACAGGCCCAGCCAGCCCACCGGATTGATCGCCTCGCCGAACAGGGTGCGGGCCAGCAGGGCCACCAGCAGCGGCTGGGAATCGATCAGCACCGAGCCGAGGCCGGCGCCGGTCTGTTCCAGGCCGCGGGCCAGCAGGCCCTGAAACACGGTGCCATCGATCAGGGCGAACACCAGCAGCCAGGGCCAGTCGGTCGCCGCCACCGCCTGGGGTCGCCCCACCAGGCGGGCCACCAGCAGCAGCAGCAGCCCAGCGGGCAGCAGCCGCAGGCTGGCCACCAGCAGTGGCGAGCCGCCCTCGAGCAGGGGTTTCATCGCCGCCATCGCCGTTCCCCACAGGGCAAACGGCAGCAGCATCAGCGGCCAGCGCAGCAGGGACCCTTGCGAAGCCGGAAGCATGGGCAGGGTTCAGGGGGGGCACCTTTTTAAGATCCAACCACTACACCCGATTCCGATGCCCTGGCCCTGGCGCCGCAAGACCCGTCGCACCCTGGCCCGGATCGCCATCGAAGGACCGATCGCCGGCCCCACCCGTGAACGGGTGCTCAAGGCCCTGGAGCAGGTGGGGCAACGGGAGTGCCCGGCCCTGCTGCTGCGCATCGACAGCCCTGGAGGCACCGTTGGTGACAGCCAGGAAATCCACGCGGCCATCGGCAGGCTGCGGCAGAAGGGCTGCCGGGTGGTGGCCAGCTTCGGCAATATCTCCGCCTCCGGCGGGGTGTACCTCGGGGTGGCGGCCGAAAAGATCGTCGCCAATCCCGGCACGATCACCGGTTCGATCGGCGTGATCCTGCGCGGCAACGATCTCTCCCGGCTGCTGGAGCGGATCGGCATCCGCTTCGAAACGGTGAAGAGCGGCCTCTTCAAAGACATTCTTTCCCCCGATCGCGCCCTCACTGAGGCGGAACGGACGTTGTTGCAGGAACTGATCGATGCCAGCTATGGCCAGTTTGTGGCGGCGGTGGCCGCTGGACGCGGCCTGGACGAGGCCAGCGTGCGCAGCTTCGCCGACGGGCGCGTGTTCACCGGTGCCCAGGCCCTGGAGCTGGGGCTGGTGGATGCCCTCGGCGATGAGGAGGCGGCCCGGCGGCTGGCGGCGGAACTGGCGGGCCTTGATCCGGAGCATGCCAAGCCGATCACCTTCGGCAAACCGCCGAAGCGCTTCAGCCGTTTCCTTCCCGGCGGGCGCCTGTTGGGGCAGCTGCAGCAGGCCCTGAGCCTGGAGCTGGCCTGGGCTGGCCAGCCGCTCTGGCTGCATCGTCCCTGAAATCGAATCCCATCCGCCCCCGATCGATGAATCCTGCCCTCGAACTGCGGGCCCTGCGTGGGGCCACCACCGCCAGCGCCAACAGCAGCGAGGCGATTGACGCGGCCGTGAGCGAACTGGTCGCGGCCTTGATGGCGCACAACCACCTGCAGGCCAGCCAGCTGCTGTCGATCACCTTTTCGGTGACGGCCGATCTCGATGCCTGCTTCCCGGCCGGCATCGCCCGCCGGCGCCTCGGCTGTGAAGGGGTGGCCCTGCTGGATTGCCAGCAGATGGCGGTGCAGGGGGATCTGCAGCGCTGCATCCGCCTGCTGGCCCATGCCTGGCTGGAGGCGGAGCAGATCCCTGTCCATCCCTACCTGCGCGAGGCCAGCCGGCTGCGGCCAGATCGGGCCTTGGGCGATCCCAGTCACAGCTCAGTCACAACTCCAGCTGGGGCCTGGGATCCGGCCGGTATGGCGCCTCCTAGTCCGGCCGGTGATCCGGCCGACCACTGAGCGCTCAGGTGGGCCTGGGAGCTGTTGAGAATCGGCCAAACACCTTCGGCTGTCCCCATGCCCCCCCTCCCGCGCCTTCGGGTTCTCGCCTCAGGCGCCGCCATCGCTGCAGGCGCCTGCGCCTTTGCTGCCCTGGCCCCGGTTGATCTGCTCTGGCAAAGCAACCTGCCGGGGCAAAGCGGCCCTCGGCTGCCAAGTGGTTCGCTGCTGCAGAGTGCCAAGGCCGAGGGCACACCCGGCCTGATGGAGTTCCGCTGGGACAGCAACAAAGACTTCCGCCGGCTTTATTTCTTCATGACGGAGACGATTCGCATGAAGCGCTCCGAGTACTACCTGATCCTCAAGCCGAAGGATCGCAAAACCGCGATCCTGAAGCTGGCGATCACGGTGCCGAGCTACTGGGACGGCAGTTTTGATGCCAAGCAGATGAAGCTCTGTGAGATGAGCCAGGGCGGCATGATGAAGCGCACCCGCTGCGAGAAGCAGATCCCCGCCACGATCGAGGTGTCGCCGAATGGCAAGGCGATCGAGGTGTTCCCAGATGTGCCGGTATCGGATAAGAAAACGATCGGTCTTTACATCAACACCTTCAACCCATTCAACACGGGTATGTATCAGTTCAATGCCCTGATCCAGGCGCCGGGCGATGTGCCGGTATCGGGCTACGTGGGCTCCTGGCTGATCCAGATTGACCCCAACTGAGCGGCCCCAGTCCGCTGGACCCCAGCTGATAGGGTGGCCAACTGAAGCGAATCGAGGCGCCAAGAGGCCACCATGACCAAACGCACCCTGGAAGGCACCAGCCGCAAACGCAAGCGCGTCTCTGGATTCCGTGTGCGGATGCGCAGCCACACCGGTCGCCGTGTGATCCGCACCCGCCGCCGCCGCGGCCGTGCCCGCCTGGCGGTCTGACCACCGCCGCTGAAGCCACCCGCCCCTGAAGTCCGATGGGCCTGCCGCCGCAGCACCGGCTTCGGGGCCATCGGGTGTTCGATCGCCTCTATCGCCAAGGCCGCCGTGTTCACGGTGAGCTGATGGTGTTGCGGGTGCTGGCGGCTGATGCCTCCCTGTTGCCTCCGCCGGCCAATTCCCTGCCGCCCAGCCCCTGGCGGCTTGGCGTGGTGGTGAGCGGCAAGGTGCACAAGCGGGCCGTGCGACGTAATCGCCTTCGCCGCCTGCTGCAGGCCGAATTGTTCGCTCAGGCCGAGGCGTTGCAGCAGATGCCGCTGGGCAACGGGCCCCAGTGGCTGCTGCTCAGCCTCAAGCCAGGCTGCGCCGAGGCCGAACCGGCCCAGCT